>JAFGQD010000095.1 GCA_016935875.1 Deltaproteobacteria bacterium | reverse complement strand
GCCTTATAGCAAAATGAGCGGGAATATGCTATGAGCAAATACAAATTCATTGAGTACAAAAGGAGGAACAGTCGATTCTATGTTGCGATTTTTGCCCGGTCCCATTCGAGGGACTATGTCACTGATTCTTTATGCACTTAATACGTTATTCTGGACACCCCAGATTTTTGTAATTGCATTTCTCAAATTCATCATCCCTGTTCAAGGGTGGAGGAAAAGCTGCAACGTCATCCTCACCGGAATTGCCAATAACTGGATAGCTTTCAACATCTTCAATCTCTGGTTGACGAACAACATCCGGTGGGACGTATCGGGAATAGAGGATCTGAGGCGTGATGAATGGTACATGGTTCTGTCAAACCACCAATCATGGGTTGATATACTCGTTCTGCAAAAAATCTTTTATCACAAGATACCCTTCTTGAAGTTTTTTATAAAAAAGGAATTGATTTGGGTTCCCCTGCTCGGTCTCGCATGGTGGGCACTGGATTTTCCCTTTATGAAGCGATATTCTGCTGCATTTCTCAAAAAATATCCTCATTTGAAGGGAAAAGATATGGAGACTACCAGAAAAGCCTGCGAAAAATTTAAGACAAATCCCATTTCGATCATGAATTTTGTAGAGGGAACGAGATTTACTTCGGAAAAGCACAGAAAACAGGAGTCACCTTATAAAAATCTGCTCAGGCCCAAAGCCGGCGGAACGGCCTTTGTTTTTCAAGCCATGGGGGAACAGATACACCAGATACTGGACGTAACCATTGCCTATCCCGGCGGAGCAAAAAGCATCTGGGATTTTCACTGCGCTAAGGTTAACGAAGTAACGGTGAGGGTGAAATCCTACCCCGTCGACAAAGACCTCCTGGGGGATTATTTTAGCGACCAAGAATACCGCAAGCGGGTTCAAACGTGGCTAAATACGCTGTGGGAGGAAAAAGACAAACAGATCGAAGAGTTACATCGTTAACGGGTCCTGTCGACGGCGATACAACCGTTTTTCTTATACCCCCTTCACGAACAAGAAAGTCCTTAACAGGTATCAGAATCAGATATCAGGCAGATAAGAGAAGAAGTGAAGAGATATAGTCTGAATTGTCAAATGATACCAACCTTGTCGCAAAGACAACCGGAGCATGTTGCATTTTTAAAAACAAAGATAGATAAAGGTTTTTACACTTGAAGAGGTGTCCACCCTTCCTTAAGAAAGGATGCATGGATGTTCACTGGAATGACAAATCAGAGAAAAATAAGTATATATCGAATAAAATATTGGAGGAAAGATCTAATCATGTTGCATTCACCGGTTCTTTTTGAAACTCAAGACTTTATTGCTCAAATTACACTCAACAGGCCTGAAAACCGTAACAGCATGGACAAAGAAACAATGCCCGCCTTTCTTGAGGCTATCAACAGGGTTCAGGATGATAAAAATTTGCGCTGCCTGATCATTACGGGAACTGGCAAAAGTTTCTGCGCAGGGGCCGATTTTAAAAGCGGACTTGTTGACGACAGGGGCCCTTTGCCCCATGAAACCCTCCTGGAAATTTACGGCCCGTTCTTGAAGATACAGGAGATAAAAATCCCCACTATAGCAGCCATGAACGGACATGCCGTAGGCGGGGGGTTCGGATTGGGTCTTATCTGCGATATCAGGATAGCCAACATAGATTCAAAATACGGGGCAAATTTCGCGCGTCTGGGATTACATACCGGAATGTCTATATCGTATATGTTGCCCCGACTTGTAGGTTTGGCGATCGCCAATGAACTCCTTTTCACCGGACGGCTCATAGACGGTAAAACCGCCGCCGATATCGGACTTGTCAACTACGCGCTCAGCGAACAGGAAATTTCTGAAAAAGCATGGGAACTCGCCCGGGAAATAGCAGCCTGTGCTCCAGTGGCCGTCAGAATGATAAAACGATCCGTCCACAGAAACCTTGGCTGGGACCCAACTGGTGCAGCGGAAATGGAAACTCACTGCCAGTCACGTACCTTTGAAATGGATGATGCCAGCGAAGGGATCAGCGCTTTACTTGAAAAACGGGAACCTGTCTTCAAAGGAAAATAGGATCGGATCGAAAAGAACGCTCAATCGTGGATAGAACAAAGACAGGGGACTGAGTGATAACCCTCCGTATGTTCCGGCCATTATTCCGTTGACTCATAAGGCCTTTTTTCTTATACTCTTTTCACGAAAAGGGAAGCGGCCAAGATCGTATGCACCATCTGTAACAACTGCATTGAGTAACTGACCGGCGTGATCAAGTACTATAACCGTGACATGAAGGTTATGCCGATCCCGGAATTGGTTGAAAATGTGCCGGTAATACCGGAAAAACAAGAAATAAACTAGAGAGGCATGAGACATGAAAAGCATAGGGCTATGTTCACACTATTCACGTCAAGGAGACTGGGCGTTTCATTATGCCTTCAGGCTGGCGAGAGAGAATGATGTTCAACTCAACATTTTTCACTGGCTGGAGTCTCCGTTCCGGTTTCGGAGAGAAATAGTCTACGTAGACGACAAGAAGCAAGATGTAGTTCGGATAACCGAGGAATTAAGGGTTAAAAAAGAACTGGAGCTTCGCGAATACTATGAGAGCTGGCTGGAAGATTTCGTAAAGGTCGGATTCAAGCTCTGCGAGGGCAATGAAGGTGCTGAACTGTCGAGATGCCTGCATAAAAAGGAATATGATCTTTTGATTATGGGATATCTGGAGCCGGGCACTGATTTTGGAGGTGAGACAATAGAGCACTTTGCTTCTAACTTCAGGGTCCCCGTGGTAATGGTCGGCCCGAATAAACCGAATTCCTATTACCTAAACAGGCGCGCAGTCGATATACTCGATCAATTAGGTATTGGTGAAGGAGACTGGACCCTTATCGAAGAATAGATAGAAAAGTATTGAGAGGTGCATAATTGATGGAAAGGGCGATAGCCCGGCTGGTTTACAACCTGAGAGATGATGACTGTCATATACGATTTGCCGCTGCCCGCACGTTAGGAGATATAGGAAGAGATACCCCTCTGGTAACGGATTCTTTAATTCATACTCTCAAGGATAAAACCTGGTTTGTTCGGCTGTCTGCTCTGCAGAGCCTAAGAGACCTGAAACTGAAACCTGCCGTTGTCATAGAACATGTTGTGCCGTTGCTCAAGGATGAGCATGAAGATATTAGAGAATATGCCGCCCTGACGATTGCTGATCTGGGACCGATGGCCAGTCCGGCAGCGCCTTCTCTTGCAGAAGTGTTGTTCGACCCGGTGTGGTATGTGCGAGCAACTGCAGCTTGGGTATTGGGACAGATCGGCCCGGTGGTGAGAGAACAATACAGCAATCTCGTTCCCTGTCTGTCTGATAATGAAATGGAAGTTCGCATCTCTGCGGTAAGGGCTCTGGGTAAAATCGGCTGCGCTTGTGATCAAGAGATCCTGAATATACTGGTTGCAGTGTCGAGGGATAATGGCCAACCCCCGGAAGTGAAAGAAGAGGCCGAAGAGGCTTTGAAGGAGATGCAGAACTCCTTGGAAAATATGAAATAAAGATAGACCAGGAGGAAAAAATGTCAAAAAAAGTATTGATAGTGGATGACGAAGAAGACACAAGATCCTATTTGGAAGCTTTGTTGTCTGATAATGGATACGAAACAGTGCTGGCCGAAGATGGTGAAGACGGATTTAGAAAACTGTCTGATTTTATGCCGGATGGAATTATTCTCGATATTATTATGCCAAACCAGACGGGCGTCGGGTTCTATAGAAAACTGAAGAAGAGTGAAGCGCATAAAAATATTCCTGTAATTATTCTCACCGGAGTCAGCAGCTACAAAGATTTCTTTGGACGGAGCCATCTAACTCTCCCCAAACCCCAGGAATTTATGGAAAAACCCTTTTCGACTGAAGAATTACTGGGAAAGATCAAGGCTCTTATTCCTTAAACTGAGATGTAAGTGATTGAGGAGAAAATGTGAGCAATATTAATATTAACGGATGGGAACTGACCAAGCCTGATTACCGCCAGCTCTTTCAAAATGTTCCCTGTTACATCTCTGTAATAGATCGTGATTTTCGCATCATACAAACCAACCGGTTATTTCGAGAGGATTTTGGCGACTGTGAGGGGAAGCTCTGCTATAAGTCATATAAAAGAAGGACCGAACCTTGTGTCGAATGTCCCGTGAGTAAAACATTTGATGATGGGGAGGTCTACACGGGGGAACAACATGTGATAACCCGTCATGGTAATGAGGCCTTTATGGTCGTCTATTCCAGTCCATTGCGGAATGATCAGGGAGACATAATCGCTGTCATGGAGATGTCCACGAATATAACCCAGATAAAGCATCTGCAGACAGGGTTGACAATGATGGGAGCCGCGGTAACAAGTATGGCCCACAAGATAAAAAATGTTTTGACCGGTCTGGATGGTGGAATTTACCTGGTTAATTCGGGGCTAAAAAAGGAAAACCAGGATAAAACTGTGAAGGGATGGAGTATAGTTCAAAAAAATGTTGAAAGGATTCAAACCGTCGTAAAGGATATCCTCTATTGTGCGAGAGATCGGGAACATGATCTTACTACTATTGACCCCAATGCTGTCGTAAAAGAAATATACAGTCTTTTTCGTGAAACCAGTGCCATGAAAGAAATTTACCTGGCAATGGAACTTGATCCTGAACTGGGGTCTATGACATCGAATGCTGAAGGCCTGCATACCATTATAAACAACCTGTTGAATAATGCCATGGAGGCCTGCAAGTTTGATCTCGATAAGCGACTCCACGCGATATCGCTCAGAACCAAACGGAAAGGTCCTCTGGCAATATTTGAGGTGAGCGATAATGGACATGGCTTCCCGGAGGAGTATAGAGATTGCCGGTTTAACGACGCGGTGTTTAAAACCAGGGGGAACTATGGCACTGGCCTCGGCCTTATGGTAACGAGAAAGCTTGTTCATGAACTTGGCGGATCAATCACCTTTTCTTCCTATCCCAAGAAAGGATCTACCTTTCGAGTCACGTTCCCCATACAATAAAATACCACCGGTATTTTTTCGAGCCCGTAAGGTTTTCAAGACCTTCCTCCATGTCTGTGGTCCCTTTTCTCTTTATCCCCCTGATTAGAAGTGTGCAGTCGCAATAATGAAACTAATGGACACTCTTTGAGTTGCGATAATGCGATGCGTTAACTCCCTTTTCTTTGTCAAGGATATAAAAACCCTTATAATACGGACACATATTTGTAATTAGATTTTATAACCTGCTGGTATATTTGTTGCCTAAAGTATTGGATATTTTCTTGCGAAGACGTTGGGATAAGAAAAGTGCTGAGATCCTTGGTCCATCGCGTCAATGCTTTTTGCGCGGTTGTTGTCCTATAATATTCGTCTTGACCTCGGAGATACATATATCATATAGTAAATTGTCTGATTGTTTTTCATGGTAATAGAAAAATGTGTTGGGGAGCCTGGTACATTGGTTGCCTTTTTTTGATCGAATAAAAATTTCAACATTCTGGGTCACTTTTCCCATAAAACAATACATTCGCGGATTTTAACGTGAGGAGGAATTGTAGAATGTGCAGTATCTCTTGGGTCCAAATTTTATCTTATGTGACTTTTGTGATTTGTGTTGTCGGCATCGCATCAAAAGTGATAAAAATCTATGGCTTGCCGATACATCTCAGGTGGGAACTCTATCCCATTCCTCATGAGAAGGACTTCAGGTATGGTGGGTCCTATCTTGAAGAAGTTGACTGGTGGAAGAAACCCAGAAAAAAGAATTTTCTCAACTTCGTTAAATTTTTATTTATAGAGATCCTCTTTGTCAGGGTGCTCTATCACAATAATAGAAAGATGTGGTACCTATCCTTTCCGTTACACTTCGGTCTGTACCTGGTTATCGTGTGGCTTGGTCTTCTTTTCCTGGCAGCAGTTCTTTTGGCGCTGGGACTTTCCACTGAACATGTCTTAATCCTTTTCCTTCAAGGGATTGCCACCGTGCTGGGAGTTGTTGGATTTATCCTGGCGGCAGTGGGTTGTGTCGGATTGATAATACGACGCGCAACGGCCAAGCAGCTGCAAGGCTACTCGGCGCCCATCGACTACTTTAATCTTGTATTTATACTGACCGTGGTTGCCAGCGGATTTTTTGTGTGGCTCGGAGATTCGCGGTTCCTAACGATTCGGGAGTATCTGACGTCTCTCATAACATTCAGCTATGCGGGACCACTGGGGTCGGCTATCACACTCCATATAATACTCTTTTCGCTTTTTGCGATCTATCTGCCCTTTACCCATATGAGCCACGCTTTTATGAAATTTTTTCTGTGGGATAAAGTACTCTTTGAGGACGAGCCGAATCTCAAAGGTGGCTCCGTCGAATCGCGTGTTACAACTGTACTGAACTATAAACAGACCTGGTCTGCACCACATATGCATGCCGGTGGAACGTGGAGCGAAACTGCATCCAAGGGAGTTGACAATGAAGAAAAATAATATCAACGTGGAAGATATAAGTGATCCTTCCATTCAAATGGCGGTTATAGAGCCGGAAAATCTCATGCCCCTGCCGTATCCTTATGATACGCCCGATGCTCAGCCTCCCCTGAAAAAATTGACGGACGATCAGAAGGAGCGATATGAATCCGATCTGGATGGATTCCTGGCGCTGAAGCTCCCCAAACCGGAGACAAAAGAGGAAGAAGATCGACTGGTAGGCCAGTTTCTTGAGGGATTAAAAAAACTTCTCTCCCGGGAGAATAACTGGACGTTTCTTATGCCCCTCATGATGAGTCTTGAATATTGCGCCAAATGCCAGACATGCAATGATGCCTGTCCCGTCTATATCGCCAGCGGAAAAGAAGAGATATACCGCCCCACCTATAGAGCGGAGGTTCTTCGGAGAATTGTTAATAAATATCTCAAACGGGGCGGGCGGACCTTCGCGAAATTTACGGGAAACGAAATCGATCTGAACTGGAAGACCGTCGCCCGTCTGGCGGAACTCTCGTATCGATGCACTCTCTGCCGACGATGCGCCCAAACCTGTCCCATCGGTGTCGATAATGGACTCATTAACCATGAACTGAGAAAGATTTTCAGTCAGGAAATGGGGATCGCCGCTGAAGAGTTGCACGAGAAAGGGTCGGTCCTGCAACTCAAAACGGGGTCTTCCACGGGTATGAATAAACCGGCCTTCATGGATATTATAGAATTTCTTGAAGAAGAGATCGAAGAGAAGACGGGAAAGAAAATAAAGATACCCATTGACAAGAAAGGGGCCGATATCCTTCTTATTCACAATGCCGGCGAGTTTCTGTCGTGGCCCGAAAATCCGAGCGCCTTTGCAATTATCTTTGAAGAGGCTGGGATAAACTGGACATTGTCAAGTGAGATTGCGGGATACGATGCCGTCAATTACGGTGTCTGGTACGATGATGCACAACTGGCCAGGGTTGCCGTGCAACATGCGAAAATAGCG
Source organism: Deltaproteobacteria bacterium (assembly GCA_016935875.1). Taxonomy (GTDB): domain Bacteria; phylum Desulfobacterota; class Syntrophia; order Syntrophales; family UBA2210; genus UBA2210. The sequence goes on along the minus strand of JAFGQD010000095.1, from coordinate 3,423 downwards.
AAGAACCTGGGAGTGAAAAAAATTGTTGTTGGTGAATGCGGCCATGCCCACAAGGCGCTTATAGTGGTTGCTGATCGTGTTCTCAACGGGGATCTGAATATCCCGAGAGAAAGCTGTCTGCCGATCCTCGAGGATATCGTGGTCAATGAAAAGATAAAGCTTGATCCTCAGAAAAACAACTTTCCCGTTACTCTGCACGATCCCTGTAACATAGTGCGTTTGATGGGGATTGTTGAGCCTCAGAGGAAGATACTCAGAAAGATCGCGCCCCTGTTCAGAGAGATGTCCCCTCATGGTGTACAAAATTACTGTTGCGGTGGCGGCGGCGGATTCGCCATTATGCCGTCGCTCAATATCCCCGATTGGCGGAGCGCCGTATCAGGCCGTATGAAGTTCAAACAGATTCTCGATGCTTTTCAGGATGAGATCGATCCGAATATCAGAAAAATGATCTGTGCCCCCTGTTCCAATTGTAAAGGGGCGATACGAGATCTTTTGGATTATTATGATGCATGGGAAAAGACGGGCATTGCCTATACGGGACTGGTCGATCTTATCGTAAACGCCATGGTGGACATCGATGGTCCCTTTATAGAATGGCCCGATGAAATGTAATGAAGGGTGAATACGATGCCATATTGGGTCCTCTCATGATCATCGGCGCGCCGGATTGCCGGGCTGTCTTCTATGCAACCCCGGGAGGTCTCCTGCCGAACCAGGGCCGTGCCTGCTCCAGTTGGGCCGCCAGCCGGAACAGTGTCGCTTCGTCTCCGAACCTCCCTATAAAATGGACTCCACAGGGAAGGCCTTCTTCCGTCCAGTGAAGAGGAACGGACATTGCGGGTTGACCGGTGAAGTTTGCCAGTTGCGTGAAGGGGGTCTTCGACAGACTCTCTACCGCAAGCTTGTCTATGATGCCGAGAAGTTTTAATATATTCCCTCCCAATCCTCCTATTGAGTTCACTACGGTCAAGAGAGCTCGTTCGGCAGGCTTTGGCTGCAACTCCCCTATCCTGACGGGAGGATACGCCATGGTCGGCGTGAGATAGAGGTCATATGTTTCATGAAAGCGTCCCATCACCCTGGAGGCTCTGCCCCATTCGCGCATCTGTTTCACAAAATAGCCCGCGGAAAAGGTGCGTCCGAGCAGTCCGAGGGTCCATGTCAGGGCCTCAACATCATCCTTTCTTGCTTTCCTGCCTAATATGGGTTGCAGCTCCTCTATATCGGCCGCAATCTCTCCCATATACATGGTAAGGTAACTGTTTGCCAGGGCTTTTCCATCAATTTCCGGACGATTCTCCTCAACCGTGTGCCCCAGTTCTTCAAGGAGCTGGGCCGTTTTTTCCACGGCCCCTGCGCACTCGGGATGAACCTCCGTATCGAGCGGAGAGAGAGTATTGAAGGCTATTCTCAGAGAACCGGGCGCTCTTTTGATCTCTTCCATATATGGTCGCTCCGGCAGCGGAATACTATACGGCGCACCCACATCTGCCCCCCCGGTTGCGTCCAGCATGGCCGCGCTGTCCCTGACAGAACGGCTGACTATATGTTCAACAACGGCGCCCTGCCAGATTGCCCCATGTTCCGGGCCGGTAGGATTGCGCCCCCGCGTCGGTTTGAGACCAAAAAGAGCGCAGCAGGACGAGGGGATGCGAATGGAACCGCCACCGTCACCCCCCGAGGCGATCGGCACCATACCGCTTGCGACGGCAGCCGCGGAACCTCCGCTTGAACCGCCCGGTGTATGATCCGTATTCCAGGGATTGCGCGTGGGTCCATGAAGCTCCGGTTCCGTGACACCCAAAAGACCGAATTCCGGACAATTTGTCTTCCCCATGATCACGAGACCCGCCTTCTTAAACCGCTTTACCAGTTCACTATCCTCATCCGGAATATAGTTTCTATATGCTCTGCTTCCGCCGGTCAGGGGAACGCCAGCATACGCCGCAACCAGGTCTTTCAGCAGAAAGGGAACCCCTGAAAAGGGGCCATCGGGAAGACCTTTTTCTATATCTTTTCGCGCCAGATCGAACATTGGCGTTATGACAGCGTTCAGTTCAGGATTGAGCTTTTTTATCCGGGCTATTGTTTCTTCGTATAGATCCGCGGGGGAAACATCTTTCTTTCTGACAAGCTCAGCCATTCCAAGTCCATCATATCTGTCGTATTCCTTGAATGTACCCATAAAGCTTCCCTCCCTTCAGGATGTAATGAAAGAATGAATCCATTGTGTGTTTGTAAAACACGTTTCGGCTTTTCAGCGACCCCATCACTATAGTCCATATGCTTGTATTGTCAAAATAATAGTTCATTGCTCAAATTTTTGTAACTGCTCAGGTATCAGACACAAATCACAGCTTTTTGCTATATGGGCAGAGCCTTTAATATCCTGCCGAGAAGACCTGTGAGCGCGGAAGATGCCTTTTTGATGGCGGATAGTGAAGACAGGAAGTGAGAGGGAAGATCGGGTAGCTTAGAGGCAGTGCGTGCCGGACAATTCAGGGTTCATAATAAACGGGTTTACCCATTTCTGCGAAGGAAAAGTTCCTGAAGATGCTGTGTCCGTTGTAGTCAAGCACCCTCAGGTCGTCTTCCTGGTGCAGATCGTTCATTACAATGTCGAAGTGTTTGCCGTACCTCTCCTGTACTTTTTTTACGGGTAGATCATAAGCAATGAATTTCTTTATCCCCTTTGCTGTCAGCTTTTCTACAAAAGCAGGGTTGGTTAAGGACTCATACGAGGTCATAATAAGGATGGGCCCTGTGCCCGTGAATATTATGCTGGTTTTCATGAGCGAAACCTCCTTTCCCTGTCTGACGACAGAAATGTGAAATTCAACCATGCCTCACTGTTAAGCAGAATAAGTATACCTCGAAATCGTATGTACACGCAATCCTGAAACGCCGCATAGGGGAAGGATGGGGCTGGTATTTTTAGCTTGAAAAAGAAGGTTCTTTGGGATATTACCTGTGTACATTATGGGCGGTTAACTCAGCGGGAGAGTGCTACCTTCACACGGTAGAAGTCACTGGTTCAATCCCAGTACCGCCTACCATGAAGATGAAAGGGTTGCGAGGTATTCCCGCAACCCTTTTTTTTTATGTATGCCCATCAGGCCCCGTATGGTCTTCCTGTTTGTCCGAACGGTCGGGGTGATCCGGTGAAAAACCCGAGAACTACTTGACTTGAGAGAACAAATGTTTTATTCGTTTGTTTGAATCGATTGTTTTAATACGATCTGTTTATGAACCGCAATACGAGCGCCTACCCGGCCACGGGTGTAAGGATAGATGAACGAGTAGTGTGAAAGGGGGCTTCATGAAAAAGCGCGTGCGCGTTATTATATTGATTATCCTGGTTGTAGCCGCCGCTGCCGCGATTTATACTTACGCTTTTCGCACGGAGCTCCATCCGGACCG
>JAFGQD010000094.1 GCA_016935875.1 Deltaproteobacteria bacterium | reverse complement strand
TGCTCTTTCGCGGCGCCCTATTTTTTCCGGTAAAATACCCGGTTTTTCCCCTGTCGCTTGGCTTCGTACATGTTGGAGTCGGACCGTTTGAGAAACATCTTTAATTCCTCTTGAAATATATACTGGGCAACCCCAATGCTCACTGTCTCGTATATTGCTTCACCGCCGCCCAGGGGGTAAAAGCCCTCATGTTCGTATTCTTCCCGTATCCTTTCCGCGAGACTGGTTGCCGCGTCTCCGGTTGTTTCGGGCATGATAACGGTAAATTCCTCCCCCCCGAACCGGTATGCGGAATCCGTTTTTCGCAGGCATCGCCGGATGACCTCTCCCAGTCTGACAAGAACCACATCTCCTTCGAGGTGTCCATATGAGTCGTTGAATTTTTTGAAATTGTCGATATCCAGGAGAAGAAGGGAGAGGGGATGACCGTAGCGATCCGCCCGCTCTATCTCTAATCGTAACTGGTCGTAGAAATACCTCGAATTGTAAAGAGTGGTAAGCGCATCGGTGATGCTCAATGCCCGGTACATTGTTTCACTTTCTCTCAACGCATCCTCGGCAAGTTTGCGGTCCGTTACATCTTCAAGGGTTTCCACTGCCCCTAAGATGGCTCCTGCCGAGTCCCTCAGCGCGGAGACGGTAAACCGCAGCCACTTGCCGCCCCCTCCCAGTTCCGGGAAAAAATCCGTACCCTCATAGGCATCTTCTATCAAGTGTGATTTTTTGTACTTGCCCAGGTACCAAAGCGGAATGTCGCCCTGACGCTCATTCACGATAAGATCGGCCATGGTGGGCCTATATTCACGGTAGAAAGCCTTCCAGTGATCTTTCGAACCGACCACCTCTCTGGCCGTAATGCCGCTCATTTTCTCGAGCGCCCTGTTCCAGTATATTATTTTGTGGTCCCTGCCTATAACAAACGTTGGTATGGGAGAGTGTTCGAAGGACGCGTATAAGAGTTGTTCTCCTTCTGTAAAGGGTCGTTTGTCTCCCGCAAGGGTAGCGGATTTTTCTGCGCTCTTGCCAGGTTTTGCCATGTGTGGAGTCCTAACAGCAAAAGATGCCGTTTTCATAGATCGTAACGGTCCTCCCGTCTGATAGACGGGCGCTTACGACCTTTTCTTCCGTGTTTACCATGTCCCAGTGCAGAGCCGAGTCGTTAAACCCGAGACTCTTTTTCATGGCTTTTGTCAAGTCGGCCGGATTACCATCGTATGTTTCTGAGAAAGATGCACCGACGGCTATATGGCAATTCCCCCATCGCCCCCCGTAGTTTTCATCGAAGAGAGTGTCCGCCATGAATGTGTCGATTCTGGAAAAACGCCTGTCTGTAAGGGAAAACTCTCCAATCCTGCCGGCGCCACTGTCCATGGACAGTTGTTGTATCGTAAAGTCTTCACCGGTTAAGGCCTCAATTGTGACGGCGCGACCCTTTTCAAAGACAAGCCGTATCTTCTCCACGTAATTTCCACTTCTGAAAGAGGGCTGGTTGGCAAAATAATAACCCTCGGTTCCTCTCCAGTCGGGAGAGATGAAAAGCTCGAAGCTCGGTATATTGTGACCTGAAACACCTATCCACAGTCTCTTTTTACCCGGTGTTATACGAAGGTCGATATTTTCAGATTGAATATGGTAGTACGAAACAGCCATGCTGTTCAACCATTTTTTTATCTCTCCTGCCTCTCTGTATATGCTTTCCCACTTGGAAACCGGATTGTTGCTGTCCAGGAAACAGGCCTTTATTATCTGGTTGGTGTATTGCGCAAGGGTGAGCTTCGCGTTTTTGGCGAGTTCAGGTGTTGGAAATGTGCAGAGTGTCCAGCCGAATTCTCCGATATCTTCTCTTCTATCCAGAATCTCCCGCAGTGCTTTTCGAGCGATCAGTGACTTGGCTATCTTTTTGGGATCGGCATCTTTCAGGTGGGTGAGGGATTCGGGAGCGCAGATGAAAAGGCTTCCATTGAGCGAACCATACAGCTCCTTTTCACCGGGGGGATGAAAAACGAGTTGGCGGCCGTTCGCTCTATCAAAAAAACTGCGTTCCATGTTTGCGGTAAGCCCGACGCGGGATATGGGATTCATCCCCATGACGAGCAGCCTGTCATAGATGATCTCGGCCAGACTCAAGGCTGGCGCTTCGTATCGAATCAGAACAATGTCGCCCCGTTTGAACCGTCCTGTCCTGGCTTTCAACAGTCCCCACAATAAGGCGTCGGCGTATCTGTTCAAATAGTCTTTTGTGAGCGGCATGAATACTCCTTCTACCATGTTGCAGGCTTACAGATGATTTCCTTTACCTTCAGGTTGAAAACCTCTGAACTGTTGGCGGGGCGGAGGAGCAGAGCGGTATCGGCTCCCCTGGCTGTTCCCCCGATGGATATGATGTCTTTGTCTGTCCTTACCAGGCCTGCGTCGGCGGCCATCAATGCCAGCTCAATGGCCACTTTTGTTCCCTGGCCGAACATCCTCAAGGTGTATGCCATAATCTCATCAATCTGGTAGGTTTTCAAACATCTCCGTATACCCCGTCCCACTCCACCGAATGCGTGCTGGCACGTCAATACCCGCACTCCTTTGGATTCCAGTGTTCGGCGCATCTCTTCTGCCATCTCCTGATGATTGGGGCGCACGAAACCTGTGTAATGGGTAACAGCTATGATTTCCATATCAGGGGCCATGCAGTTGATTGCCTCCATGGCGGTTTTCCCGCTGCATGTTGCCACAAGGATTGTGCTGATACCAAGATGCTTCGCTCGCTGTGAGGCGGCCTCCATCACTTCTCTGGTATTTTCCTGCCCGGCCTTTTCGAAATAGCGGCATGTTGTATCATATGACATGTAATAACCTCCTGACTGAAATTCCCGAAGCTTGATGTGGGGAGGATTTATTCATCTTGGAAAATCTTGTCGAAGAAGAGAGCCTTTTCTTTGGGATAGTAGATCGTTGTACCACGGTCGACGATGAGTTTCCCATCAAGGTGATCAAGCTCGTGCTGAACAACGCGGGCAAGAAATCCCGTGTACCGTTTGTTTATCTTCTCACCTTTTTCATTATACGCCTTAACCTTTATAGAGGTAGCCCTGACGACATCGGCGCTTATGTCGGGGCAGGACAGGCATGCCTCCCGCGTCTTTTCCCTGTCCCCCCTTATCTGTGTGATTCTAGGGTTTACAAGAACATCGTACGTGCCGTCGTCCTTTTGTATTGGGGGCCTGTCGTTGAAATTTCCATTCCTGAAGGCCACGATCCTTTTACTTATCCCTATCTGTGGAGCGGCAAGTCCCGCAGCGTCATCCCTTCCAACAAACGCATCGATGAGGGTTTGTATGTCTTTTTTCCCCTCTTCATCAAAGGGAATGGGGATCTCGTCGGCGATCCTCCTCAGAAGTCGTGCTTCCTCCTGATTAATCTTTTCATTTTCCCATAATTTCCAAGTCTTCATATTCCTTGCACAGGGCCTTTCTTTTCTTGATTTCCGGTTTTTATAACACCATGGGATTGTTATTTCAATGCTATTGAAATAATATGATAATCCTGATAGTCACTGCAACGTAACAACATACATAAAGAGAGAATCGGCTGAATTGATAGACAGGATTATAACAGAGGTCGCCAAACGCGAATTTTCCCGGGCCATGCGGTTTGAGGAAGGAGTGGGTGCGTCTCTCCCACGGGAGGAGGATCGCGGCAGACTTCTCTATCTCCATATCCCCTTCTGTGAGAGTCTGTGTCCGTACTGTTCATTTAACCGGGTTGTGTTCGATAACCATCTCTGTCGCGGATATCATGCCGCCCTCAGAAAAGAGATACAACTGTACAGGGATTACGGTTACGATTTCACGGGGGTGTATGTGGGGGGGGGCACACCGACAATACTGATGGACGAACTGGAAAAGACCCTGTCGCTGGCAGCGGATTGTTTCAGTATCAGAGAGATTTCAGTGGAGACCAATCCGAATCATCTTACCCCGGAACATGTTGATATCCTGAAGCGGATCGGTGTCAACAGGCTTTCAGTGGGGGTGCAAAGCTTTGATGACGGGCTCTTGAAGGCAATGGGCAGATATGAGAAATATGGGAGCGGCGCCTCCATTGCTGAAAGGATTGTGGATATATCGGGTCAGTTTGATACCCTGAATGCCGACATGATCTTTAACTTTCCCACCCAGACCGAAGAAAACCTGAACAGTGATCTGGATCTTCTGATTAATACCGCTGTGGATCAGGTGACATATTATCCCCTGATGGTCTCGGACTCCACGCGTAGAAAGGTGGAGGGAGCCTTGGGATCCTTTGATTTCCGGAAGGAAAGGAACTTCTATCAACTGATTTCCGGAAGGCTTGCCCCGTATTACAGGTTTTCCTCGGCGTGGTGTTTTTCCAGAAAAGGGAGCATGGTTGATGAGTATATAGTGGATTATGACGAATATGCCGGTCTGGGGAGCGGATCCATCGGATACATGCATGGCAGATGTTACGCGAACACCTTCGACATACCTCGATATATTGAGACATTAAACAAGGGGGAAATTCCTCTGATGGCCTCGCGTGATTTTACACCTCCGCAGCAGGCGCGCTATGACTTTCTGATGAAACTGTTCGGCATGGAGCTGAGTATAGCTTTTTTGAGGGGGAAATATAATGGCAGGGGCATCGGATATCTCTGGAGCGAGATATTCGCCTTCATGTTAGTGGGTGGGGTGCGTTACAAACGTGGCACTTTCTATCTTACAGACCGTGGGAGATACTATTGGGTCATAATGATGCGGGAATTCTTCACAGCGGTCAACAACTTTCGAGACTTTTGTCTGGATAGATAGATATTTCCCGTTTGCAATTCCTCGTTTTTTCTCCTATCATCCATACTGAGAGATGTAAGAATTCGACTGATCCCAGTTACCTGTTTCTGAATGGAACGTAATGGCATGAATGACAAAACCATACAGCTTCTGAAAACCCTTCCGAAGATTGACGAAGTGCTCCTTGCCCTTGAAAAGGACGGAGCGTTTGAAGGCGTATCAAGGGATATCGTTGTGGAAAAATGTCGTCAGGTTGTAGACGAAATGAGGAAGGACATATTGGATTCGGAACAAGGTGGTGGAAAGGTATCCGCCCCCTCTTCCGCCATCAAGGCGGCTCAGAAGGTGCACAAAAGGCTGCTGGCTCTTCATGACTACAGCCTCCGTCGTGTAGTGAATGCCACCGGAATCATCCTGCATACCAATCTGGGGAGGGCGCCTCTCTGTGGGGAGGCCCTGAAGAGAATCATTGATGTCAGCGAGGGGTATTCAAACCTTGAGTTTAACCTTGACAAGGGGAGACGCGGGATACGATACGATCATGTAAAGGAGATACTCTGTTGCGTATCGGGGGCGGAAGATGCCATCATCGTCAACAATAACGCCGCCGCTGTCCTTCTTGTCCTGAATGCCCTCTCGGAGGGGAAAGAGGCGATTGTTTCGCGGGGCGAGCTTATTGAGATAGGGGGGGCATTCCGTATCCCCGAGGTTATGGAAAAGAGCGGTGCCATCCTCCGGGAAGTGGGCACCACCAACCGCACACACCTTTCTGATTATGAAAACGCGGTGTGCGGCGAGACCGGCCTGATTCTGAAGGTCCATACGAGCAATTTCAAGGTGCTCGGTTTCACGGATGAGATAGGCCTGGATCAGTTGGTTGAGCTTGGGGAAAAGAAAAACATTCCGGTGATGAATGATCTGGGAAGCGGATGCTTTGTACCGTTGGATCAATATGGTCTTGAAAAGGAACCGACGGTTCAGGAGGTTTTAAAGACCGGTGTGGATGTGGTGACATTCAGCGGTGACAAGCTACTCGGTGGACCACAGGCCGGGATAATCCTGGGCAAAAAGGTGGTCCTGGACACAATAAAGAAAAATCCCCTCAATCGCGCCCTGAGGATAGACAAGCTGACACTGGCGGCCCTCGAGGCGACGATGATGCATTATCTGGACCTCGATAGGGCGGTGTGCGATGTACGGGTCCTTCGGTCGCTGACGGAACCGGTTGCCGCAGTCAAAAAAAGGGCGGATGCGCTTTTGTCTCAGCTGGAGGAAGTATCGCTCAAAGAGATGACCTTTTCCGTCGTGGAAGACCATTCCATGGCCGGTGGCGGATCGCTTCCCACACAGGAGATTCCCACGGTTGTCATTGCCGTGAATTCTCACAGCATCTCTCCGAGCAGACTGGAACGAGCATTAAGGAAACAGGAAGTTCCCATCATTGCGAGGATATGCGAAGACAAAGTCCTCTTCGATCTGAGGACGATAACTGAAGAGGAATTTGTGTTCATTACGGACGGTATGAAACGCATCGCGGGGCTTTTGTGATTTTCGCAGCCGTATGTTCCAAATCCTCCGATCTCCTAACTTTCCGACCGATTTCCCGGTGAAAAAGAAGATGACATCCGTAGATGACAGTGAGCTCAACTTCAGTGTAACTCCCGCCGAAAGTGGCGAGAGGATTGATATTTTTCTGTCGCGGAAAGACGTTTTTGTTACGCGTTCACAGGTCAAAAGAGCCGTTGAAAAGGGACAGGTACTGGTAACCGGCATAGAGGTAAAACCGGGATATCGCCTGAAAAACGGTGATATGATCCGTGTCCATACAAAAGAGCCGGAAGAGCTCGACCTTGCTCCTGAAGAAATACCGCTCAACATCATCTATGAAGATGCGCATATTCTTGTAGTGAATAAGCCCCACGGTATGGTCGTCCATCCCGCTGCCGGAAACCGTAGCGGCACCCTTGTCAATGCCCTGCTGTTTCACTGCGGGGATCTTTCCGGCATCGGCGGCGTTAAGAGACCGGGCATCGTGCATCGCCTGGACAAGAATACATCGGGGCTTATGGTGGTTGCGAAATCGGATAAGGCCCACATCGGATTGGCGGAACAGTTCAAAGCACATCTCGTGAAAAAAATCTACAGGGTTCTTGTACACGGCAATATGAAGGGAGAAGAGGGAACAATTGATCTGTCCATAGGGAGACATCCTGTGGACAGGAAAAAGATGTCCACCAGCAGCAGAAGAGGAAAAGAATCGCTGACCCACTGGAGCGTCGAAGAACGATATCATGTTGTCACGCTTCTCTCTGTCCGGATTGAAACGGGCAGGACGCACCAGATCAGGGTGCACCTGAACGCCATAGGGCATCCTGTTGTCGGGGATGCCGTTTACGGGAATTCGAAAAGAACAATAGAAATGATACGAAATACTATCCAACAGGTGGTGTTGAAAAAAATTCGCAGACAGGCCCTCCATTCAAGCGAACTGTGCTTCAGTCATCCGGTTACGGGCAATCATATGGAATTTTCATCTCCGCTACCGGATGATATGGCGCAGGTATGCGCGGAGCTTCGTGCTTCGGTTCGTTAATACAGTGATGTATTGTGATACATGGTCACAAGGGAAATGCTTGTTCAGCATTGAAAGATAATGAGAAATGATGCTTGAAAACCCGGACAGGAGACATGGCACGTCGAACGCATTTCGCTTCTCCAAAAGAGATGATGTGCGGTATCTGGAATGTCAGGCGCTTGGTGAGTTCGGTTGTATAACCCACGCGTTCTGCACCAGGTGGGGGGGTACAAGTGAAGGACGCCTGGCCAACCTCAATTTCGGGGTGCATTCGGGTGACAGGGAAGAACATCTGATGCGAAACAGGGAAATACTCTGCTCAGCGTTTGACGTCCCGGAACAAAATCTCGTTACGATCAATCAGGTTCATGGCGACAGGCTCTTGGTTGTTGATAAGAAATCGCGAGATTGGCAGCATGGTGGAACTCTTGAATATGACGGCATTATTACCTCGGTTCGGGAGATGCCTGTCGGTATAAAGACGGCTGACTGTGTGCCGGTATTCCTTGTAGACCCTACAAAGCGGGTGGTCGGGGCAGTGCATGCCGGATGGAAGGGAACATCCCTTGAGATTGTCGCAAAGGCCGTCGGCGTTTTCATGAAAGAGTTTGCCTCCACACCGGCGGATATTCTGGCTGTTATAGGCCCCTCTATAGGTCCCTGCTGCTATGAGGTTGATGATATCGTTTTTCGTCACTTTGATGAAGAGCGAAGAGGATCTTTCTTTTCCCGGTGTGAAGAAGAAGGAAAATGGATGCTTAATCTGTCCGCCGCCAATAGGTTCCAGTTGCTTGATATCGGAGTGCCCCCGGACAATATTTTTTCTGCTGATATCTGCACATCCTGTAGCACAGACATATTTTTCTCACACAGGATGGAGCATGGCGACACCGGGAGGCAGTTGAACTTCATCATGCTGCGATAGGCTGCCGCCTTGCATAACGTAAAAAATTCCTTGACATGCTCGCTTATTTGATATAAATGGAGCCGCTATTAGGGTTGTGTGCTAAAACCTTCCTTTCGAAGCATTTCAGGAGACCAGATTAGCTACCGAGAAGAAAAGAACATTATATAATACACCTTGAACGTTGAGGGTTTTTGGCCGTTCCAAATCGGTTATAAATTCAAAATTTGTTCTGTAACGCAATCAACCGGATTCACAACGCTTAAATTCTGAAGAAATATGACACCTCAAAGAAATTCTGCTTTGTCTCCAAGGCCTGTTTTTATGATTTTTATAGTATGAGGGGTGTGATGCGAAGTCTGCCTGAACCGAAGGAAAGATATCTGGTAGCGTGCCCTGAAGAATAAATAGTAAAACCTGATATCAGAACACACAATAAAGGAAAGATATATGAATATTTCAGAGGTAAAAAATAAATCCATCAGTGAGCTTAATGAATTGGCGAAGTCACTTAAGATCGCCGGTACGAGCGGGATGAAAAGGCAGGATCTTATCTTCGCCATTCTCCAGTACCAGACGGAGAAAAATGGTGTCATTACGGGAGAAGGTGTACTGGAAACACTTCCGGATGGATTCGGATTTCTCAGATCGGTAGGGTATAACTATTTTCCAGGGCCTGACGATATCTATGTTTCACCCTCTCAGATACGTAGATTCGGGTTGAGAACGGGGGACACGATATCCGGTGAGGTGCGACCTCCGAAAGAGGGGGAGAAATATTTTGCCCTCCTGAAGGTGGAATCCATAAATTTTGATACTCCGGAATCGGCCAGGGGCAAGATACTCTTTGATAATCTGACACCGCTGTATCCCGAAGAGAAGTTGTTGCTGGAAGCGGACCCGGAGAATTACTCGACACGGGTTATGGATATGTTTACCCCGATAGGCAAGGGGCAGAGGGGGCTTATCGTATCGCCGCCCAGGACGGGGAAAACAGTTCTTTTGAAAGACATTGCCAACAGTATTACCGCGAATCATAAAGATGTCATCCTGATGGTTCTTCTGATAGATGAACGTCCTGAAGAGGTAACGGATATGGAGAGGAGCGTTACCGGTGAAGTTATTTCTTCAACCTTCGACGAGACCGCCACGCGGCATGTCCAGATTGCGGAGATGGTTATCGAAAAGGCCAAACGCCTAGTAGAGCACAACAGAGATGTCGTAATACTGCTGGATAGTATTACCAGGCTTGCCAGGGCATATAACTCCGTCGTACCGCCCAGCGGGAAGGTACTCTCCGGTGGTGTTGATTCGAATGCCCTGCACAAACCGAAGAGGTTTTTCGGCGCCGCGAGAAATATAGAGGGTGGAGGCAGTCTCACAATAATCTCGACGGCTCTCATTGATACCGGAAGCCGGATGGATGAGGTCATTTTTGAAGAGTTCAAGGGAACAGGAAATATGGAGTTGCATCTCGACAGGAAAATTTCCGATAGAAGGATTTTCCCCGCGTTCGATCTCGTCCGTTCCGGTACGAGGAAAGAAGAGATGCTGATCCCGAAGGAGAATATGAACAAAACATGGATACTGAGGAGGCTTTTGCAAGAGATGAACACGGTGGATGCCATGGAATTCATCATCGATAAAATACGCAAGACAACCACCAACAAAGAATTCTTTGCATCTATGAAACAATAAGAGGGAAGAGCGTTAGAATTATTTTCTTGAAATTCATCTGGATATGGATATAATAGCAAATTTTTAAATGCTGAGGGAGGCTGACTGGAATTATGAAAAAGGATATTCACCCCGAATATAAGGCAGCAACGATAACATGTGTCTGCGGGAATGTTATTGAGACAAGAACCACCAATGGTGATACCAAGATCGAGATATGCTCGAATTGTCACCCGTTTTATACCGGAAAACAGAAAATTATGGATACCGCCGGAAGGATCGAGAAGTTCAATCGTAAATATGCCGGCCTTGAAAAGAAGTAGCAGGTGTGAGTGATCAGGCACAAAGTGGGTTCATTTCTGCTGACAATCTTTC
>JAFGQD010000093.1 GCA_016935875.1 Deltaproteobacteria bacterium | reverse complement strand
TGCCATCTATCTTCATGAATCCGCTTGTATAGTTGACGGTAGTACCGGGATAATTGGAAGAGATCACACGTACCCCTGTGAGCCGCGAAAAGATGACGCTCTTGCCGACATTCGGATTACCCATAAGCAAGATCTTCTTCACGTCTGTTCATCCACCTCAATAAATATATTCCCGGCCATACCGAATCCTATAGCCACTTTTGTCCTGTCTACCTGGATAGTGACAGGTCCGTGCAACAACATTGAGCTTACTTTTGTTATCTTTTTGCCGGTCCTGATTCCCAAAGAGTTGAGACGGTTGATCAGTCCATGCCCACCCTTGATTTCATACACGATGCCGCTTTCATCCGGCTTCAGATCATTCAGAGATTTAATCACAGTTATACAGTTTTCCTTCCTTGAAACAACCAGGGGACAGACAGCCTCAAGTACAGCAACTCAAAGCAGCCTGTCCCCTTTTTGGGCATATGAACCCATCACACAACCGTCTGTAAGTGTTGGTACAAATATATTGTTTTTAATCTTTTTTCAAATCAAGCTAAAGTTTGTTTAAGCCCGCATAACATTTTTTGCCTGTAACCCGCGGTCGGTTTTCTCCACTTCAAAAACGACCTCGTCTCCTTCGGTAATTGTTTTGAAACCGTCCATATTAATTGAAGAATAATGCACGAATAAGTCCTGACCATCTTCCTGCTGAATAAAACCGAACCCCTTTTTCTCATTAAACCATTTTACGATTCCTGTTGCCAAGACTACAACCCTCCTTTTTGAAATTTACAGGCGCTATGTCTTTCCCTCCAACGCCTATTTTTTAATCTTTATATTCTGTTACGTTGCTCGTCAAGGAAAAAGTGCTTCAATTTCTTCTAAAATAGAAGAATATGTCTTCATTTAACTTACAAAATGTCGGCCGTTCATTAAAAGCTTTTGTAACTTGCCTTTTTAGCAGTCCTATTATAAAAAGAATATGTAGCCAACAGAGAAAAGGAGGTGGGTAAGTACTCCTTTGATCCCGCAAAGCTGGATGAGGGGGGCTAAAGTCCACCCATTCTGTGGAGATTTCCACGGGAGCTTATCCTGCGCGCTTGGCATATGTGCCGGAGGAGGAATACGAATATTAAGAATGAAATATGAAGGAAGGGTAATAAGACCCCCGAGTGAGGCGAGGAGCCTTCTGTTGCAGATCAGTGTCGGTTGTTCACACAACAAGTGCACATTTTGTGCGGCTTACAAGGGGGAGAAATTCAGGATCAAGACCTTTGAGGAGATAGAGGAAGATATCATAGAAGCATCCGGATACGGCTATATTGAAAAGATATTCCTTTGCGATGGTGATGCGATGATTCTCCCCATGAGAAAGCTGGTGCCTATCCTTGAATCCATCAACTCACATATCAAGGGCGTACAAAGAATAGGACTCTACGCGAACGCGAAGAGCATTCTGCGCAAGACGCCTGAAGAACTTGCACAACTGCGAAACCTGGGTGTAGGGATAGCGTACCTGGGGATGGAGACCGGGAATGATGATATCCTCCAAGCAATACACAAGGGGGCCAATTCCTGCCAGATGCTTGAAGCGGGTCGAAAGATCAAGAAAGCCGGTATTAAGCTTTCCGTTACGGTGCTCCTGGGCATCGGAGGAACGACAAAAAGCATGGAACATGCATTGGATACGGCCAGGGTATTGACGGAAATCGACCCCGATTATGTGGGAGCCCTCACTGTTATGGTGGTACCGGGTACCGCTCTGTATGAAGAACAGATGTCGGGTACGTTCCAATTGCCCGATACGTTTGGGTTTCTTAAAGAACTGGGAATTATGGTGGCAAATTCCGATTTTACTGATTGTTTTTTTACTTCTAACCACGCCTCAAACTATCTGCCGATCCGTGCCAGAATGCCACAGGAGAAAAATGAAACAACACGATTGATACACAGCGTTATCGAGTCTTCAAACAAAAAAATGCTCAGACCTGAATATCTGAGAGGGTTGTAGGGGAACACTTCTCATTGTATCTGAATTGAACAGTGAGCGTATTTCCCGCTGCTTGCGGCGGGGTTAGCGAACGAATAAAAAAATAAACATTTTCCTTAACAATCGGAGATTCTCCGCAACTTGTTGCGGGGAGCTTCAATGACAACCGAATAGGGGGATGAAACATTTTTCCGGAGAAAATCAAAAGGTGGATCGGCACACTCTTTCCATGGGCAGTCGGAAGAAAAAGCCTTACTTTGTTGGAAGAGAAAATACAATCTATTGTCAACGCGGGCGAGGAAGACGGTCTTATTGATAGACAGTCTGGTGAGATGATTCAGAGTATTCTCGAATTGCGTGAGACTCTGGCCCGGGAAGTAATGGTGCCAAGGACAGAAATAGTTGCCGTGAACGACAGCTCCACAATAGAAGACATACTCGCTTTGATCCTGAAACACGGCCATACCAGGATGCCATATTACAATGAAAATATCGATAATATCGAGGGAATATTGAATGTGAAAGACCTGTTAAGATTCTGGTCGGAACCCTTTCACAAGGGGGACATTATCTCAATTCTCAGAAAGACCTATTACATTCCGGAAACCAAGAATATCCAGCTGCTCCTGCACGAACTCAAAGAAAAAAAATCTCACATGGCCATAGTAATTGATGAGTATGGAGGAACATCCGGCCTTGTAACCCTGGAGGATCTGATAGAGGAGATCGTTGGCGAGATTCAAGACGAACACGATCTTGATGAAAATCCCTTCACAACACTTTCCGGAGGTGAGGTTCTTGTGGACAGCAGGGTCGAGATCGAGGAATTTGAAGAGTATTTCGGCATAGAAGTACCTGAAGGGCAATTTGAAACACTTGGAGGATTTATATTCTACCTTATCAAGAAGATTCCCGTTGTGGGTGAAACCATTACCTATGAGAATCTTCTGATTACAATAGAAGCGGCAGATGAAAGGAGTATAAAGAAAGCAAGGATACGACAAACCGGAGAGGTGATTTCGCAGATCAGCAACAAGAAAGAAAAGACGCGCGAAGACAATGAATAAGAAAACCCTGCTACTCTCTCTGATTTCCGGATTGCTTCTCTTTTTGTCCTTCCCTAAAGCAGACGTAGGGTTTCTTGCCTGGATCGCGCTAGTGCCGCTCTTTTATGCATTAAGAGATATAGACCTTCAGGGTGCATTCCGAACAGGATTTGTTTCGGGTCTTGTGTATAATGCAGGCCTTATATACTGGGTTGTATTCGTTGTTGTACAGTATGGCCACCTCCCTCTCTATGCCGGCGTTTCGGTCATGCTTCTCCTGGCCATGTACCTGAGCCTCTATCCGGCACTATTCTGCACAGGGGTTGTATATTTCAGAAGGAAGGGGATCAGGAGCATACTAATAGCGCCCCTTCTCTGGACCTCTCTTGAGTATCTGAAGGCCCATCTTTTTTCCGGATTTCCATGGGAAGACCTTGGCTATTCACAACATGAATACCTATCGATGATACAGGTTGCTGATATTACAGGAATCTACGGGATAACCTTTCTGATAGTGTTTTTGAACTGTGTCGTGTATGACTGCATCAGCAGTCTACCTCTCTCCAGCAGCGAGAAGAAAAGACTCCTGCCGGAGATTATTGTCGGACTTGGCCTTCTGCTGCTGGTTTCCTGGTATGGAATGTACCGTATAGACAGCTTGAAGAATATCACGAAAAATACTGAATCGGTTGATATTTTACTTGTTCAGGGAAATGTAGACCAATCCGTTAAATGGAGCCCCGAGTACCAGGCAGACACAATGAACACATACAGAGATATGTCCACCGATGCTTCAAAGTCCGGTGTATCGTTGATTGTGTGGCCGGAAACGGCCGTGCCATTTTTTTTTCAGAACTATGATGACAGATCCGGAAGCGTGATAGAGACAGCAAGGGGAACAAACTCCTGGCTTCTGTTCGGATCTCCGGGTTACAGGAGGGAAGGGGAGAAAACCACCTTTCACAACAGTGCCTTCCTGCTATCTCCCAAAGGGGCCGTTTCCGGAAGATATGATAAGGTACATTTGGTACCATTCGGCGAATATGTCCCTCTGCACGACGCACTTTTCTTTATCGACAAGCTGGTTGAGGGTGCCGGTGATTTTACGCCGGGAAGAGAAATCGTACCGCTTTCAATGGGTGACAGAAAGGTAGGTGTCCTTATCTGTTACGAGGGAATATTCCCTGAAATCAGTCGTGAATATCGTATGAAAGGAGCGGGTCTCCTGGTCAATATAACCAATGACGCGTGGTATGGAGACACATCTGCCCCCTATCAGCATCTGACCATGGCGGCATTCAGGGCTATCGAAAATCGTATATATATGATACGAGTCGCAAACACAGGAATAAGTGCGATAGTGGACTCAACGGGGAGAATCGTATCAAGAACTGGCTTGTTTGAAAGAACAACTCTGCGTGGGTCTATAAAATTTACACAGGATAATACGTTTTATTCAAAATATGGAAACGTATTTGCTTGTTCTTGTACCGTGTTTCTGCTAATTGGCTTCTTAATTTCGCTGAGGGGGAAGGATAGATGATTGCAGACATTTTCGAAAAGATAAAAGATCTGAGGAAGAGAATAGACAATCTCAGAGGTTGTCTTTGACATAGATGCAAATGAAGAAAAGATCGATAAACTGGAGAAACAAATCCTCAAAGAGGACTTCTGGAATGATACAGAGGCTGCCAGAGATATAGTAAGGGAAAAGAGCAGGGCGGAAGCTACGGTCCTTGGATGGAGAAAACTGAATGATATCGTTCAGGATCTGGAAGGGCTCTTTGAAATGGCGCGTGATGAAGACGATGAAAGCGTGCTCGAAGAGATAGAAAAAGATATTGTCGGCCTTGAATCTTCGGTCAGAAATAGCGAGTTCAGGATGATGCTGGGCAATGAAGAAGATCCCGGCAACGCCATCATGACGATACATGCCGGCGCCGGCGGCACGGAGGCGCAGGACTGGGCTCAGATGCTCCTGCGCATGTACCTGAGATGGTCTGAGAGAAAAGGGTATGAAACGAAAATCGTTGACCTCCAGCCTGGTGATGAGGCAGGTGTTAAAAGCGTGACCATGACGATGGAGGGAGAATACGCCTACGGATATGCTAAAGCGGAGGTTGGAATACACAGACTTGTTCGAATATCCCCCTTTGATGCCGGTGGGAGAAGACACACCTCTTTCGCGTCGGTCTTTGTATATCCGGAAGTATCTGATAACATAGACATTGAAATCAGCGAGAATGACTTGCGGACAGACACCTACAGGGCCAGTGGAGCCGGAGGGCAGCATGTGAACAAAACCGATTCCGCCGTCAGGATTACACATATACCTACTGGAATTGTAGTGCAGTGCCAGAATGAGAGGTCTCAGCACAAGAACAGGGCCATGGCTATGAAGGTGTTAAAGTCAAGGCTCTTTGAACTGGAGCTTCGCAAGAAAGCCGAAAAGCTGGACGAAGTCAACAAGACAAAAATGAATATAGCCTGGGGAAGTCAGATACGTTCTTATATCCTTCACCCCTACAAGATGATAAAAGATCACAGAACAAACATGGAAGTGGGTAATGTGGATAGGGTATTGGATGGTGATATAGATGATTTTATTGAAACCTATCTGATAAGTTGATTATTGAGAGAAACCAGATTTTAACAAATCCGTCCTTACAGATTGTTTGCATTTTACGATAGAGCGATTGAGGTCTGGATACAAAACAGGGGGGGAACTCATATTCGATGTAGTTTCCCCGGGAGTTTAAGTTTATGGTTGTATTAAAAAGGTTGATGATAACAGCCTTTATTGTCGTATTCCTGTCTTCATGTTATCTGCCGCCCAAGTCAATTCCGTCACCTGTTTCCGCTCCTGATGAGACAGAAGTTCCTGTGGAACATATTGTGACCTCTCCCCCTGTATCTCAGAAAAGTCTTGAAGTTGAACTTGTTGAGGAAGATCTTTCGGAAGAACCTGTCTTATCCGAGACTGAACCATCTCTCGTGGATAATTCCATAAATGCAGTGGAAAATTCCACAGAAGAAAACGTCTCTGAACAGGAAGGCGAGCCGAATGGAAAAGACCACAACCAGAACAACAAACAGGCGATTATGGACGAAGCCATTGATTTTCTGGGCCAGTCCCAGCTTCTCTGGGAAAAAGGAGAGCTTGACAAGGCTCTAAAGCTGCTTGACGAGACCTACTCCCTTCTGCTGGATGTAAATGGTGACCCCGAGATTACCTGGCAGAAAGATGACCTGCGCGTCATGATAGCAAAGAAGATCGTGGAGATCTACGCATCAAGAAGCAATGTTGCCGCTGGTTATCAGAGTGAGATACCGCTTGTTATGAATGACGATGTAGAAAAAGCAATACAGCGTTTTCAGCGCTCTGAACGTACATTTTTTATCTCCTCATACAAGCGATCCGGCAGGTATCACCCGATGATACTGAAACAGCTGAAAGAGGCGGGACTGCCTGAAGAACTCTCATGGCTCCCGCTTGTTGAAAGCGGTTTCAAGATACGAGCTCTCTCAAAGGCAAGGGCTCTCGGTCTCTGGCAGATAATACCATCAACCGGGTATATGTACGGGCTCAAGCGTGACCACTGGATTGATGAACGTATGGATCCGGAGAAATCTACCGGAGCGGCCATAGCCTATCTGAAGGAACTCCATGGGATATTCGGGGACTGGCTGACCGTTCTGGCCGCGTACAATTGTGGAGAGGGGAGGGTACTCAAAGCCATATCAAGGCAACAGATGAATTATCTTGACAATTTCTGGGATCTCTACCGTCAGCTTCCCCCGGAGACATCAAGTTATGTGCCCCGTTTTCTTGCAACGCTTCATATTTTAAAAGATCCCGAGAAGTTCGGCATAGATCTGAATCGGGAACAGGAAAACCCCGTTCCCTTTACTACGGTTACAACGGAAAAAAGCGTCAGGCTCAAGGATGTGGCGGAAGAGCTTCATATATCGGAAGAAACCTTATATTTTCTCAACTCTGAACTCAGGTATAAAACGACCCCGAACAGCTATGAGTTGAAGATACCGGCAGGAATGGACACACAATTTGCCTCGGTTATAGATAAAATTTCGACGGCGAAGAGACCCGGTGGTCCAGAGTATATACGATACAGGGTAAAAAAAGGCGATACCCTTTCCGTCCTTTCAAGGAGATACAAAAGTTCAATTAACGCCATAATGGCGGCGAATCATCTTTCAAGCAAACACAGTATCAGGGAAGGTAAGTGGCTTAAAATACCATCCCACGGTTATGTCTATTCTGAAGAACCACAGATTCCAGCACCTAAAGAGGGAGGTGTGGCGGCGTACAGAGTAAAGAAGGGGGATTCCCTCTGGCTTATTGCAAGTCGCTTTGACACAACCGTCTCAGAGATAAAAAAACTCAATGGTCTATGGCGAAATGATCTTACCATCGACCAGGTTATCAAGATAAGAAGCAGTTCCGCTGGGGACAACGTTGCATCGGCAAAGAGCTACGTCGTAGAAAGGGGGGATACCCTGACCGCAATAGCGTCAAAAAACCGTGTTACTCTTGACACACTCCTGAAACTGAACCACTTTGACAGGGATACCCTTATTCACCCGGGCCAGACGGTGATAGTGAGGTAGTTTTAAAAGCTCAAAATATAAGCTGATGCAGGCACTGTTTCTGCCTTTTAATTCCTCAGCAGTTACTATTCTATGTGATATTCTTTCAGCGTGAAGAAGATCTCTTTTTCTTTTTCTTTCATCTCTTCGGCTTCTTCGGGTAACTCGTGATCATATCCCAGGAGATGTAGAACGCCGTGGATCATCAGGTAATCAATCTCATCGTCAATTGAAAGATCACCGACTCTCGCGTCCCTGATGGCTGTCTCTATGGATATTATAATATCTCCGAGGATATGGGGATTAATATCGCCGAACTCCCCCTCGTTTAAGGAAAATGCTATGACATTGGTGGGATAATCCCTGTCCAGATACTGCTTGTTGATTTCGGTGATACCGGTATCATCCACAATGGTCAGACTTATTTCCCTATCTGCCTTATCAAGGGTTGTCAGAATTTCAGATAATGAGGATTTGATTCGCGGAAGATCTATATCAAATACGGTTTGTCTGTTAGTTGCAAGAATTTTCATCAGATTTTATTTGGAAGCTCCACTATGCCACTTTACGTTTTATTGCCGGGCGACGAAAGTCGCCATTATCCGTCTATCAACTTACCTGGAAGGTTGATTGTACTCTATCCTGCGATGGAATATACCGGTAAGTACCCTGGTGAATGTTTCAGATATCTTTTTCAGGTCGAGGAAGGTAAGGTCGGATTCGTCAAGTTGTCCCTCTTTCACTACCTGTTGTATCCTGCTGTTGACGAGATTCTGTATCCTTGCGGGCGTTGGATTGGTCAATGTCCTTGATGATGCCTCCACAATATCTCCGAGAATGACAAGCGCGGCTTCTTTCTTTTGAGGTCTGGGGCCGGGATACCGAAAGTCACTTTCCAGGATTGACTGACCGGAAGCCGTACTTTCCTTTTTCGCTTTTTCATAGAAATAGCTGACGAGACCTGTTCCGTGATGTTGCCTGATAATATCCGTTATCGCCTTTCCGAGATTATGTTCTTTCGCCAGTTCACATCCATCCTTGACATGCGAAATAATAACGAGACTGCTCATTTGGGGAGAGAGGTCATCGTGCCTGTTCTTCCAATTGGGTTGATTCTCTATGAAATACAGGGGCTTTTTCATCTTTCCAATATCGTGGTAATAGGCGCTTACCTTGGCAAGCAGAGAGTTCGCGCCGATTTCTTCTGCTGCCGCTTCCGCCAGGGATGCAACGACAACGCTGTGATGATATGTTCCTGGTGCCACCATAAGCAATTCCTGGAATATCGGTTGATTCAGATTGGCCAACTCCATGAGTTTTATGTCAGTAGTATAGCCAAAAAGGGATTCAAAGAGGGGCACAAGTCCTGAGACAATAAACCCTGACAGAACGCCTCCTGCGATCCCCATTGCCAGTTTTACGATTGTTTCAACTGTCAACAGATTGCCGGAGAGCAGGGAAAGGCAGGTTATGGTTCCTATATTAATCACACCTACCAACAGACCGGTCTTGAAAAAGGCCGAGCGCTGTTCGTAATGGATAATATAGTGCGCCGCAACAGCGCCTCCAACGAGAGAAAGCAGGAATATCGGCATCTTATCTGCGAAAAGGAAAGTTATCGTAAGGGAAGAGAATACGGAGAATATCAAGCCTTCGTTTCTGCCGAGAAGGATTGCGACAAGCATGGTGCCGATGGTGAAGGGTATGGCGTAAAAACCGACAGATGCGGGAACAAGTTTATAGGTCAACCCTACGGAGTCGCATATAAATATGCCCACTTTTACCAGAATCACCTGGAGGATTATCACAATGCTCATAAACAAGAGATCAGTAAGCACGGTTTTTGACAACCTGAATCGCATGCTGAACATGCGGTAGAAGATGATTGACAAAAGCACTATGCTAAAAAATATGCCTGAGAATATAGAGACATTTACAAACCTGTTTCCCTCTTGCCCCTTATAAAAAGCATCGAGCTTGTCCAGGTCAGTTGGTGTTATCTTTTCCCCTTCCCGGATGATCATTTCATTTTTCTGAATTTCGTACAGTACTGGTTTTACCGTATCGAAGATGGCTTGTTTTCTTTGCTCTGTCGCATTTTTGGCAAAAGTGAGATTTGGTTTTACAGCTTTCTGGGCAATCGACAGTATGATGTCGTCAGGTTTTTTGCTTTCAAATATCACCTTTGCGTTTTTAGGGATAAGGGCGTTTATTTTTCCTGCGTCTAGTATCGACGACAGGTCATTCAACTCGTTTTCCTCCTGGTTCTTTATGTCCCGGATTATTATTCCCTTATCTTTTTGAAGATTCAAAACATTTTCGTTGCCGATTAAACCGTTGCTGTAGGTGTAATAGACAAGTCGTACAATATCATTACACACATCAATGGGAAACTCGCCCTTGTTGAGAGCCTTGAATTCCGCGGATGTAAGGGTTATCCCAGACAGGTCTTCGAAAATTGTTTTTGCCTTCTTGAGAGACTCTTCCTTATCGGACGGTTTTGAATTCTCTTTCGCATATTCAGCCATGGCGATGAATGCCTTTGACATGGCTATTCCGATCTTTGCGGGCATGTCCCTGTCATAATCATAGAGGGGGATTGCCTTCTCTATGGCCTCTGCCTTTTTTTGTTCCGTAGCCACTCTGTCCACTACAAGGAAATTACGGTCTGCCTGAATATCCTTTGTTATAATCGATCCTACGTTATATTCGGGAGGGGCCATCCGGAGGATTTGAGGATACAGTATAAGGGTCAGGATAAGACTCATAGAAACCGCTATACCGGTCTTCCAGGAAAAAATCTCTCGGGTATATTTCTGCACGGGCTTGATCCCTGTGTTCCCGTTATTCTTTCCATTTTTAGGGGGTTTTTTGATGGCCATGGATTTGTTAGTATGCAATCACTTACAGTCTGCCGTTGATTTTTTCCTGTCCATATGATTATATGCCCGTACAATATCCTGAACCAGGTGGTGTCTTACCACATCTATTTCCGAAAAGTAAACAAAACGGATCCCCTCAACTTCCCTCAAAAGATCTACTACCTCTATCAGACCCGATATTTTATTGGGAGGGAGATCTGTCTGGGTCACGTCACCGGTTATGACGGCCTTTGACCCGAAACCGAGTCTCGTGAGAAACATCTTCATCTGTTCCGAAGAGGTGTTCTGTGCTTCATCCAGAATTATAAAAGAATCATTCAGAGTCCTTCCCCTCATGAACGCAAGGGGAGCCACTTCAATTATCCCCTTGCTTATCAACGCGGATGCTCTTTCGAAATTCATCATGTCGTAGAGGGCATCATATACAGGTCTCAAGTAGGGATTAACTTTTTCTGACAGATCACCCGGAAGGAACCCAAGCCGCTCACCAGCCTCTACAGCGGGTCTTGTGAGTATTATCCTGTTCACACTCTTATCGAGGAGCGCTCCAACGGCCATGGCCATGGCAAGATAGGTCTTGCCCGTTCCCGCAGGACCTATGCCGAAGACCATGTCGTAATTTCTGATGGCATCTATATAAGACTTCTGTGCCATGCTTTTGGGGGTGATCACCCTCTTTTTTGATGAAATAAAGACTGTATCGAGAAATATGGACTCAAGATCGGCGGAGTTGCTCTTTGAAAGTATTCTGTGAGCGTAATCTATATCGGTGGGATAGACAGGGTAGCCTTTTTCAATGATACCATACAACTGGGACAAAAGGTTTTTGACGAGATCGCAGTCGCCTGCGTCTCCCGATATGGAGACTGTACATCCCCTGGAGGTAAGTTTCACTTTTCCCAGCTTCTCGACAACCTTACGGTTACTGTCATATTCTCCCAAAAGTATCTTCAGTTTATCGTTATCCGGGAAGGTTATCTTTCTGGCAGAAACGTTTTGATAGGTTTTTGTTTCCAAATAATATACAACCTGTCTGTGTGATTTATTTATTCTACCATACCTTACACGCATATCCAACAGATATTGTTTATTGTTAGAACCACTTGTGCTCCTATCGGATCAATGTCAGATATATGCGCATCAGTGAAGATAAAACTTGACTTCAGGAACAACGATAAGAGATAGGATTGAAATGAGGTGATTTAAGCGATTAACGAGTTGGAGAGGAGAAATCACAGATGCGGGTGGTGAGTATTGAGAAGCTTGGAGAAAAGATATATGGCTGCATAGACGACGGTGTAAACTATTGTACGTTTTCGATTGAGGCCGATAGCTCCATTGATTATGAAAAGATTTACGATAAGAATAATTACAATGATTATGATCATTTTGTGCTTTCCTATGCGCAGACAGAACCCTGCACATGTTTCCTTGAAAATCCGATGGAGATAGGTGCCAGTGATATGGAAAGTCTGACCTATGAATTTCTGCTGGGCGTATGGAAAAGCATATGGGAAGGGTAGGGTTATCTAAATGCGCTTCCCCTTGCTCCTGACCATGCGGAAATAATCAGAAAGTATCTCCCTGTGATCAAACATAATGGGATCCGGCAGTGTGTTTTCAGTAAAGACCCCAATCTCTGCGGCATCATCCCCGGCCCTGGGGGTACCTCTTCCAGA
>JAFGQD010000012.1 GCA_016935875.1 Deltaproteobacteria bacterium | reverse complement strand
GAGGGGATCGTCCATTTTTTCTCCGATCCGGAAAGCCGGAGTCGGTGTCGCGGGGGTCAGGATGACATCGCACTGTGTGAATGCACGGTCGAAGTCGTCTCTGATCAAAGCCCGTACTTGTGATGCCTTTTTATAGTAGGCATCGTAATATCCGGAGGAGAGGGAGTAGGTCCCTATTATGATCCTCCTCTTGACCTCCGCTCCGAAACCGGTGGAGCGGGTCTTCTTGTACATATCCAGGAGGTTCTCTCCATCTGGAGCCCTGAATCCGTATCGGACACCGTCGTACCGGGCCAGGTTCGAACTGGCCTCTGAAGGTGCTATGATATAGTAAGTCGCGACGCAGTATTCGGTATGGGGGAGCGATATGTCACGGCATTGCGCTCCGAGTCCCTCAAGGGTTTTGATAGTTCTATCTATGGAAGCCCTGATCTCCGGGTCAATCCCTTCGACAAAATACTCCTTGGGGATGCCGACAGTCCATCCCTTGATGTCTCTGGAGATGCACTCTCTGTAATCGGGGACCTCTGCGGGGACGGAGGTGGAATCCTGTGGGTCATGACCGGCGATCGCGTTCATCATAATGGCGCAATCTTCCACATCTTTGGTGATGGGTCCTATCTGATCCAGGGAGGAGGCGTAGGCCACAAGGCCGAAGCGCGAAACCCTCCCGTAGGTGGGTTTCAGACCGACGACACCGCACAGGGCTGCCGGCTGTCTGATGGAACCGCCTGTGTCTGTCCCCAGGGAAGCGACGCATTCGTCGGCGGCGATCGCGGCGGCTGAACCGCCGCTGGATCCTCCAGGGATACACTCCAGGTCCCACGGGTTCCTGGTGACGCCGAAATGCGAGGTTTCTGTTGAGGATCCCATGGCGAACTCATCCATATTAGTCTTCCCCACAAAGACCGCGCCGTCTTCCCTCAGTTTCCTGACCACAGTAGCGTCAAAGGGAGGGATGAAGTTTTCAAGCATATGCGATCCACAGGTTGTCCTGATACCTTCCGTACACAGGACATCCTTGAGGGCTATGGGTATCCCGGTCAGTGCACCTCCGGTTCCCTCTTGTATCCGCCTGTCAGCCGCTCGGGCCTGCTCGATGGCATAATCCTCCATCAAGGTGATATATGCGTGCACCCGATCTTCTACGAATGCTATCCGCCGGAACACAGACTCGGCGATTTCAGTGGATGTAAGGGTTCCATCTCTAAGTCGTTCCTGCAGTTCATGAATTGTTAACTGATTCAGTTCCATATCTTTTCCTGGTCCGGTCTCAATCCGGGACAAACCCGAAGGCGGCCTTTATTATTCTATGATTTTAGGAACGCCGAAGAAACCCATATCCCCGTCCGGGGCATTGGAAAGCGCTATCGCCACTCCTATGGATTGTTTCTCTGTATCGTCCCTGAATACATTATTGAGAGAGATGGCGTGTGTCATAGGCGCAATTCCCTCAGTATCCACCCCGTTCAATATATCCATATACATCAATATGTTGTTGAGCTGCGAAGTGAGTATGCCCTTTTCATCCTCACTGAGGTCAAGCCGAGCAAGATGGGCGACATAACCCACTTCCTGCGTTGTTATCTTCACCGTGCCACTCCTCCTTTGTGGTTGGTTTATCTACTGATATGAGGTGAATCTCCTATCACAGAACCATGCAAGTTGCAAACTGTTAGACCTATTTCAGATTGACAAAGATTCAGGCAATAATATATTATGATCAAAGTCTTTCGGGAATATGGTGATGGTATGTTTGGTATTGGAATGCCGGAATTGATGATTATACTTGTTGTTGCCCTGCTTGTCATCGGGCCGAAAAAACTGCCTGATCTGGCAAAATCTCTCGGCAAAGGGCTTGCGGAATTCCGCCGCGCCACCGATGATGTTAAAGAAAGCCTCAATGTAGAACAGATCAAAGAAGATGCGGGTGATTTCAAGGATTCGGTCCTCTATGGGAAAAAGAAGGAAGAACCTGAAGACAATGGTCCGAAGGCGAAAGAAGAGACCCCGAAGCCGGTGGACAGGGATTCTCAATAATCCACGGTGATTCCCGATTTTCCTTTAATCCTCTGAACGCGTATAATCACCCTCCATCCTTTCGATGCATTCATGATTGATTGCCCGGAGCCTGAAAATGATTGATGGCTTTATTATTTTTTCAAAAATGCCCGGATTCTCTCCGACAAGACTTTGCGCGAGATGTGAGTCATGAAACTGTACTGTGAGCCTGAGTTATGACCGATCAAATAGATGAAAAGATGCCCTTTATGCTCCACCTGGAAGAATTGAAAACCAGGCTGACGCGGGTGCTGATTGCTATCGGCGTCGGTTTCGTCATATGCTATCTCTTCAAGGAAAAGCTGTTCTGGGCCTTGACGCTTCCCCTTGTCGCCGTGCTACCCGACAACAGCTCCATGATCTTTACCAGCCTTCCCGAGGCGTTCTTTACCTATCTCAAGGTATCTTTTTTTGCATCTATTTTTCTTGTCAGTCCCTTCATTCTCTACCAGATATGGAAATTTGTGTCCCCGGGTCTCTTTCCATCCGAAAAAAAACAGGTGGCACCCTTCGTAACCTTTTCCACCATATTCTTTTTAGGAGGGTCACTTTTCGCGTATTACATTGTTTTCCCGTTCGGATTCAAATTCTTTGTCGGTTTCGGGAATGAATTTATACGCCCCATGCTTTCTCTGAAGGAGTATCTCTCCTTCTCCATGAAGCTCCTCATCGCGTTCGGGGTTATCTTTGAGCTTCCCATCTTCATGTTTTTTCTGGCGAAGATAGGGATGGTGGATTCAAGAATCCTGGCAAAAAAGAGAAAATATGCGATACTCCTCGTATTTATTGTCGCCGCCCTCTTTACTCCTCCGGACGTTGTAACGCAGATACTGATGGCCCTGCCCCTTATGCTCCTCTATGAAATAAGTATCTGGGTTGTAAAGATGGGGGAGAAAAAACGGGTCCGGACTGAAGAGGATGAAGACAAAAAGAATGAAGAAGATGAAAAAAAATGATGAATAACGAGAAAGGGTCGCTGAAAAGCATACGGAAAAGAAGGGTAAAAAAAAGAGGAATTGGAAAACAAATCCTTATCTGGACCTCCATTTCGCTCCTCCTGCTGATCCTGGCAGGGGCGGGATTCATCTATTTTCTTGTGGATGGATTGCCCAGTATTGCGTCCTTGAAAGACTACCGGCCCAGCATAATAACCAGGGTATATGCGGATGATGGCCAACTGATTGATGAGTTCTATCTTGAAGACAGAAAAGTTGTCAAGGTTACCGATCTGCCGAAATTTGTTATACAGGTATTTGTGGCGGCGGAGGATGCCCGTTTTTTCAGACACCAGGGGATAGACCTCCAGAGCATTACAAGGGCCTTCTTTAAGAATATGGAAGCTGGCACCATCGTTCAGGGTGGGAGCACCATAACCCAGCAGGTAGCCAAGTCACTATTTCTGTCACCAGAGAAAAAATATATCAGAAAACTCAAAGAGGCCATTCTTGCCTATAGAATAGACAGATATTTAGAGAAATATGAAATACTCAACCTCTATCTGAACCACATATATCTTGGGCATGGCACATATGGGATAGAGGCCGCGGCGCAACACTATTTCGGAAAGACAGCTGAGAAGCTGACTCTTTCTGAAGCTGCCCTTCTTGCCGGTCTTCCCAAGGCACCTAACCGATATTCTCCCTTGATGCATCCCGAACGTGCCCGTCAGAGGCAGGTTTACGTCCTGCACAGGGTGGCGGAGGATGGATATATAACAGAGAAGGAGAAGCTCGATGCGCTTGAAGCGCCGGTAACACTGATGAAGGCAGAGGATAAAGCTAAGATAGCGCCCTATTTTACCGAGAATGTTCGCAGATATATTCAGACTACCTATGGCAGTGATGTTCTGTATAAAGAAGGCCTGGAGGTCTATACTACACTGAATATGACCCGTCAGAAGGCGGCCCGTGACGCCGTGGCGAGAGGTCTGCGAGAGCTGGACAAGAGACAGGGGTACAGAGGAGTTCTGAAAAAAGTGCCGGAAGAGGGCATAGAATCTTTTGTACGAGACATGAAAGTGGATATGGAAGAGCCGTTGGAAGGCCGCATAGTGGAAGCCATTGTCGTGGATGTGAACAGCGGGGAGAAGATTGTACGATTACGGGTAGGCGAATACGAAGGGACCATGACGCTGGAACATATGTCATGGGCCAGGGTCCCCGATCCTGATATTGCCTATAACACAGCCAAAGTGAAAGATCCTGCGGATGTGCTCATGACAGGAGATGTCGTAGAGGTAAAGGTTCTGAGCATAGTGGATGGGAAACTGGAACTGGCGCTGGAACAGGAACCCCTGGCTCAGGCCGCTCTTCTTGCCATGGACTCGAATACCGGAGAGATAAAAGCAATGGTCGGGGGCAGAAACTACAGCAAGAGTGAGTTTAACCGCGCCACGCAGGCAAAGAGGCAACCCGGTTCCGCTTTCAAGCCCTTTATCTTTACCGCGGCCTTTGACAAGGGGATGACTCCTGCGAGCATCATTATGGATAGCCCCGTCATCTATAAGGATACCCTGAAGGACAGTCTGTGGAAACCACGAAATTTTTCAGAACAGTTTTACGGTCCCACGACCCTCAGGACCGCTCTCATCAAATCGAGAAATCTGGTGACCATAAAGCTCTTGAAAGAGATCGGGATAGATTACGCGGCGGATTACGCGGTTAATATGGGGATCACCACTCCACTGACAAGGGATCTTTCAATGGCTCTCGGGACATCGGGGGTAACACTTGAGGAGATGGTGAGAGGCTATGGAATTTTTGCTGATGGTGGTAAAAAGGTGAAGCCCTTCTTTATAAAAAAGATTTTTGATCGCACCGGCAACATAGTGGAAGAAAACAGGCCGGAAGTAGAACAGGCTGTTGACCCCGGGATCGCATACATAACATCGCATCTGCTTCAGGAGGCCGTCAAGGGGGGTACCGGCTGGCGAGTCAGGGCACTCGGCAGACCTGTGGCTGGAAAAACAGGAACAACCAATGATCTCAAGGATGCATGGTTCATGGGATTTACCCCTTCGCTCGTCGCGGGTGTATGGGTCGGCTTTGACGATCTGAAACCGCTGGGTAAGTATGAAACCGGTTCACGTGCCGCCAGTCCCATTTTTCTGTACTTTATGGAAAAAGCGCTTGAGGGTACTCCGGTAGAATCCTTCTCGCCTCCCGAAGGGGTCGTCTTTGCCAAAATAGATCCCGAAACAGGCGCATTGGCAGGACCCGATTCCGAAAAATCCATATTTGAATGTTTTCTGGAGGGGACGGAGCCTACCGAAACGGTACCCGAAGATGATGGCAGTGAAGACAAAGGATTCTTCAGGTACGATCTTGATTCAAAAAATTGACGGTTGAAAATTCTCTTGACAAAAGAATCTTTTCATATAAAATCCGTATCTAATTTGTTTGAGGAGAATGTATCAGTGATACATCCATTAGAGAGAGCAGTTGTCCTTTTGGTAAACGTACTTGTACTCGTCGTAGTACTTACGGGGACCGCTGCTTGATCCTGATGGAATAACAGAAAATCAAGCCGCGGGCCCCGAAGTCCGCGGCTTTTTTTGTGGAAAAAGCCGCATCTCGCATATAGAGAGTGCGGTTTTTTTATTTATGTGTTCCGGCAGCAGACTGCCGGAACCGTTTTCAAAATAAAAAAGTAACCAGGAAGGGAAGAGATGGAAAAGACAGGAGCTGAAATACTGCTGCAGACATTGAGAGAAGAAGGAGTGGATGTAATCTTCGGGTATCCCGGGGCGAACAGCCTGCCTATTCACGATAAACTGGAGGAAAGTCCGATACGGCATTACCTTGTGAGGCATGAACAGGCGGCCGCTCATGCCGCGGATGGCTACGCCAGAGCCACCGGCAGGGTCGGGGTATGTCTGGGCACTTCGGGACCGGGCGCCACCAACCTGGTAACCGGTATAGCGACGGCGTACATGGATTCAACTCCTATGATCGTCCTCACCGGACAGGTAACAACGGATCTCCTGGGGAGCGACGCGTTTCAGGAAACGGACATCATAGGAATCACCATGCCCATCACAAAACACAGTTATCTGGTCAGTGATCCGGGCGAGGTAAAATCCACGGTAAAACAGGCATTTGAGATTGCGAGGAGCGGGCGGCCCGGCCCAGTCCTTATAGATCTGCCGCGGAACGTGATGGCTGCAAAGTATGAACAAAGCGGGAATGAGGATGTCACCGTTTCAGTACCGCAAAAACGTCATGTGGAGCGTAAAAAAGATGCTGAAGACCTGCAGCGAATCGCAAACTATATGAATATGTCTGAAAGGCCGGTCATCCTCGTCGGTGGAGGCGTAAAACTGGCCCGGGCTTGTGATGAACTTTCCGGATTGATTGAGAAGGGGAGTATTCCATTTGTTTCCACCATGATGGGCATCGGTTCGGTACGCTCTTCAAATGGGTTTAACCTGGGTTTTATTGGCACCCATGGGAATGAGCTGGCCAACCGTATTGTACACGATGCAGATTTTATCATGACGATAGGAGCCCGTTTCAGTGATCGCAGCACATCGATTGTGAAAGAATTCGCCCCGCTTGCCACCATTGCCCAGATAGACATCGATCCATCCTCCATCGGCAAGGTCATAAAGGCGGATATCCCCCTGGTGTGTGATATTCGCGAGGCCATTACGAAGTTGACTCCCCTCGTGGAAAGAAAAGAAAGGCGCGAGTGGTTGAGCAGGATAGAGAAAGAAAGAAATATCCTGGGTAAGGACAGGTCAATGAAAGAATGTGGGCCGGCAGGCGCTTTTATCAGAGATGTCCAGGCGGCTATGCCGGAAGAGACCACAGCTATTACGGATGTGGGGCTCAACCAGATATGGACGGTTCGATCATGGGAAACGAAGACACCCCGCGGCATGATTACGCCGGGTGGATTGGGCACGATGGGATTTAGTCTCCCCGCGGCGATGGGCGTAAAAGTCGGAGTACCGGACCGCGGCGTGGTTGTTTTTTCAGGAGACGGCGGATTTTTTATGAACATACAGGAACTGGCGACGATCAGTTATTATAATCTGCCGGTCAAGGTGGTGGTTTTCAATAATGGTCATCTCGGCATGATACGTCAGATACAGGACCTGTTTTATGGCTCCCGCTTCAATGATATAGAACTGGGCAACAAGGTCGATATCGTTGCGGTGGCCAAGGGCTTCGGTATAGACGCCGACAGGATCTCTGTCGAGGATCCCGGAGCAGGCATAGAAAAGATGTGTGCTGCCGCCGGGCCTTTCCTGCTGGAGGTGATAGTGAATCCTGATAATTATGTCTATCCTATCATACCGCCGGGACGGTCGAACATAGACATGATAGGCGGAAGGCAGGGATAAAAGAAGCAGAGTTCAAACGAAAGGATGAGTGAACATGGGAATCAGAGAGCGTATAATCGCGATATTGGTTAACAACAAACCGGGCGTGTTGTCCCGGGTTGCCGGTGTGTTTGGAAGGCTTGGGTATAATATAGAGAGTCTTTGTGTGGCGGAGACTATTTCTCCCGAAATTTCAAGAATAACGTCAATCACCAATGCAGACTCGGACTTTATCGACAAGGTGAAGAAACAGTTGACCCGCCTGGTCGATGTCCTGGATGTCACCGAACTGTTCCCGGGACAATCCGCGCAGAGGGAGATGATACTGATAGGAATCAACCTGGATCAAGAAGGCAGGGCCGAGATAGTGAGGTCTATTGGAATGTTTGACTGCAAGATTATTTCCATGCGTAATGATTATTGTATTATCCAGGTTGCGGGAAGCAGGGAAGAAGTGGAAACCGTGATCAACTTTCTCAAACCTCTTGGTATTGATAAGATTGCAAGGACCGGTGTACTTGCCTTACGGTACAAAGATAGTGGCTTTTGACCATCAGATTGTCTGGAATACTATTTTACTGCTCGGCGGCGGCACATTCCCCATGCTATGTTACTGGGCAAGGATCTCTTCACCGCAGGCGTGGTTGTGCCTGCGGTGTTTTTTGTTCTATCATCATACTGTTTCCGTCCGGTCATTTTTGGCTTGACTCGCCGGATAGAAATCGGTAAAAATCAAACATATGGTTGTTGCGATTCTCGCGCTCCTATTCTTTTTCATGTCAAAGTTGGCGGTTCTAACCCATTGGATCATGAGCGGTCCAAATCATCTCACCTCGACACTTGATGCAGATACCTTAACCCAAGAGTATAGTGTGTAGTCAGATACGCCCGGAAGAACGGTATTGAAGACGATACATCTATAGAGTTACTCAGGTAGATTTACACGTAAAGGGGGTGCCATGATGAATACAATGAAATGCCTCGTTTATCTTGGATGTCTTACGTTTCTTGTCATAGGCGGTTGTACGCAGGATATGGGGGATGCCAAGGTAAAAAAGGGTGGCTTCGTCGGATCGGCGGTATGTGCTAAATGCCACGACAAGATAGCCTCCACCTGGAAGACGACCCCTCATTCCATGGTCATTCAGTCCGTGACCGGCCCCGATGATCCGATAATCCTCGGTGACTGGGACACAAAACCTGATTTCACCGCGAAATACAAAGACGGGACCGTCGCCGCCGTGACCGACCTTGGAGATCTGAAGAAAGAAAAGGTCATGCTGATTCATGGCGTTCTCTGGAAACAGCGATACATCTACGATACCTGGGAGGTACAGAAACTCCAATGGAATATCGCCGATAACGTCTGGGCACCCTATAACTACACCGATCCCAAGGGCCCAAACTGGAAGGAAAGCTGTTCGTACTGCCACGTAACCGGTTTCCAGCACGAAGATTACTCCTGGTCGGAGCTGGGTATCGGGTGCGAGGCCTGTCATGGCCCCGGAGAAAAACATGTCGGTACAACGGGAGAGGAGCGGGCGAACACCATCTATAACCCGGCAAAATTACCCTGGCACCTTGCCTCGGATATCTGCGGGCAATGTCATACCAGAGGCAAATCGCCGGATAAGAAGTACAGCTATCCATCGGGATACCAGGTAGGCAAGCGCCTTGTCCCCAGCATGTTCACCATTGTCGGGTATGATAACCAAAGTGCCTGGTGGCCTTCCGGAGTGGTGAAGCAGCATCGGCAGCAGTATCCGGAGTGGATCACATCGAGACATTATCAGGCCGGTGTCTCGTGTACCGACTGTCATACCGTTCATGGCACGGCCAATCGTTTTTCAACCCGCGTTGCCGGAAATAATCTGTGTGTCGGATGCCATCCCACTATCAGCACGGATCCCGTATACGGTCATGCCCCCATCAAGGATGCCCCGCAACACAGCAATTGTATCGCCTGTCATATGTCTGCCACCGGCAAGAGTGCCACCGTGGGTGACGAACATACTCATACGTTCAGGGTTATTCCGCCCCAGACAACCATTGATCTTGGTGGGGGAGACCTCGCGAAACAGCCGAATTCATGCAACCTGTGTCACTACCACGCCAAGCACTCCCTGAAAGAGTTGCAGGCCAGGCTGAATGATGCACGAACAGAATTGAAGACCATGCAGTAATGAATCACGGTCTCACGGGGCATCACCATTGCTGAGCGATATGTACCATCGGAAGGCACAGGGCTGATCATGAGAAAAAACGGCTGGATCGCCATAACCCTTACTGTCGTACTGGTCGTGGCTGCACTATCCGCAGCTACGATCATGTACACATCGACACCCCAATTCTGCTCTTCCTGCCATATCATGGAGACGCGGTACGTCTCATGGAAATATTCTGACCACGCCGACTTCACAACCTGCCTCTCCTGTCACGCCGAACCGGGACTGATGGGAGAGATAAAGGCCCATCTTGCCGGCAGCCGATACGTCTATTCATTTCTGCGGGGTCGAGTCAGCCGAGGGGTCCTTCTGGCCGAGGTGCCGAACGAAAACTGCTTCAAATGTCACGAGGAGGCACAACTTCCGGAAAAACCACGCAGTGGGGCAGTCCATGACACCTATCATACAATCCACACAGCAAAGGAATTGCATTGCGTCGAATGCCACGGTGGTCTCGCCCACGCGACGATGCTTCCGGTGAAAGCACGTTCGGCCATGACGCTCTGCCAGCGATGCCATCAACAGGAGACATCAGCCTTCCTTACCTGTGTCACCTGCCATCCTTCAGGCCCTTCGGCCCCCGCTTATATGAAACCTTCCATAATGGGAAACAAGAGAATGCAATAGATGAAATTGTGAGAGTGGTTTTATAGGTCCATTACGAATATCTATTACCAATTACTTGTATTACTTCCTCCT
>JAFGQD010000092.1 GCA_016935875.1 Deltaproteobacteria bacterium | reverse complement strand
CTAAACAATGTATTTGTCAAGAGTTTTTTATCAGTTTGTCGATACAATTTGATTATGCCATCCTTAAATTGCACAATTTCTCGTTCCATCCCCCTTCTGAATCAGGTAAAAGAAAAAGGCAGCTAACAACAGTGAAAAGGGACACTTTCAGCCTCTCAAAAATTTGTATTCTACACCTCTCCTATCTGTACCGCCACAATTATTTCAAAGTCAGAATGATATCATCATACTTTTTCTTGACGAATAGAATAACCGACCTAATCGCCAGCATCAGCGATATTCTTAAAACAAGAGTAAAAAAAGGAGAATTCTGAGTTAAAATGTAGTACAATATTTCAGAAGAAAGTCACTAAAAAATAATGAATCTGCCGCCGCAATCAGTGGGATATCGCCAATGAGTTTCATCGACTAAAACAACCCAAAGAAACTGATTGGCTGTGCCATCGGGAAACATCATTTTATTCTTTTTCAGCGAGTGTCACTGACGTAATTTTTCTCGAAGGAAGGGGATTTCATATATGAGACTGATCTATGCCGCCGATATTCATGGAGCCTTTGAACGGGTCAAGGCGCTTCTGTCCGAAACCGTGGCCGATCTGTACATCATCGCCGGAGATCTCATAGATATCCCCTTTTACACCATGAATACAGCGATCAACTATCACGAGTTGCAATCCTTTTTTCACGGTCTACGCTTTCGGATGAAGAAAGAGAAAATGAATATAGATGACTTTGTGGATGAACTGCTCGATATGCCCGATACCTCAGAAGAGATTGAAGAGAAGGGCTCAAAGTATCAGCAGTACACAATCCGTGCCCGGCGCGTCCTTCAGCAGAAATACAAGGTACTGGAGAATATAGCAGCCATGAAGCAGACGACCCCCGTCTTTTCACTACCAGGGAACTACGACATGGACCTGAAATACACTTCCCTGCACGAAAGGGACCTGCACCTCCACTGGCACGATGTCCAGGGGTTGAAGATTGCCGGCTATGGAGGGGCGAACATCTGGACCCCTGGTATTCCGGAGCGGTATGTGGTGGACTATCAGGACGGCAAAGGCTCCTCAAGCAAGCGGAATGAAATGATTACTTTCTTCAAGGCCGTTAATCCCGATGTGATCGTAACCCATCAGCCCGCCCACGGGATCCACGACCGTGTGCTGCAATTCGGCACGTCCGGCTCCACAGCCCTTCGCAGTTTCTGCGATAGCAACCCGGTCTTGGCCTGTCTGACCGGTCACATTCACGCGGACTGGGGATTCCAGATCAGTGAAAAGACCATCTATCTGAATCCATCCAACTTTGGTGAGGTGACACTCCTGACCGGCGGGGTATCGGAGGGCGGATTCTTTTATGTTCTGGAGTTTGATAACCACATCGTCCAGAAAATCATCTTTAAAAAACTGGTAGATAACCGGATATACGACATAATCGATTATATCCGGGAAAATGGGCGATGGGTCGAAAAGATCATCGATCAGGAACGTTATAACGCCCTGAAGGCCGGGGATAACTTCGATATGAAAATTAAGAAGTGTTCCCACATCCCTGAGATCGAGCTCTATAATGAGATCAAGGAGTTCTACCGGATGTCCCAGACGGACGAAACAGAGGAACGGCTGGACAAACTGGAGGAAGTGGCGAAACGTATCGAAGAAAAAATCCAGGATGACATAGGGATGGATGTCCTTGGCTCCACCAATATGGGCGTTTGCCAGGCCGGTTCGGACATTGATTTTGTCCTGTATATCCGATGTCCTGAAGGCGTCACCGATCTGAGCGAAAGTACTCAATACAAAAAGGCCAAGTCGCTTCTGGAAGAGATCCTCAGACCTGATTATGCCTTTCAGTTAATGGACTGCATCGACCTTGGGGTGGTGGAAAGAGCAATCCGTGAAAAGAATTACGAATGCGAAATGACACAACGCTTCGTGTCCTATCGTTCCATTTGCCGCCCCATTAATTACCGGGTGATCTCTCCCGTGGAAGATCTTCTCAACCAAGACATGGAATATCGCTTAGAACTGGAAGGCAGCGTCCAGTCATACTTGAAGATCTTCATCAACACCTCTCAACATACGCGTTCCTTCGATAAATACGAAAGCCGGCTTAATGCCATAGGCATCAAGCTTCCCGAATCCATTCGACAAAAGGTCATAGACTATCTTAACCGGGATGGCAAATCGAATTCCTCATAGAACCGGTGTAACTATTCAGCCCTCATGCACAAAGGATAGAGCGGACCCCAAAGAGGATTTGCTTAAAATTTAGATATCTGAAAACCTAAAAGATGAATCACGCCCCATCGTTTTACACGGGCCTCAATGCGACTGATTGTCCGGGGGTACATGCCGCAATTGTTATAGAGTGCCTACCCACAGAACCACAGCAAATCCACTCTCTCTATTCGAGATGGTTTCTCTCTGCTGGATTGAACAGTAATGAACCGAATCACCCTCGTCAAGCTTTATGACCTCCCCACCGTGAGAAAGCTCCACCGTCCCTTTCAGTACACAGAGCACCTCCTGGGTATTTTTCACATTTTTCCTTGCGGGAATGCTTGCTCCCGGTTCAATGGCAATCACCGAGCTATCTATTACACGCCTGTTTTCCGGCGAGAAGAAACGCCGTGTTATGAAGCCCGATGCGGGAAATTCAACGTCTTTCCATTCCGTCGATCGCATTGTGACAATCATTTCCTTTTTTTCGGCCTGCTTAAGCACATCCCCTGCCTTTATTCCTACTGCATTACAGATATTTATCAGCGTATACACCGACGGTGCATTGACATCATTCTCCACCTGAGAAAGAAACCCTTCCGATATGCCCGCCTTTTCGGATACGGTTTTCAGCGTGAGCTTTCGTTTCTTTCTTTCGTCTCTCAATATAGAGCCTAAATTCATATCGGTATCTTTCTTTTTCGAATAGTTAATATTGTGTATATATAAAAATATATCATTACATAATATTTGATGTCAATTAATTATTGACAATTGAATCAATATTTGTTGATATAAAATTGTTGAGGTGTTCCTGGTTTGCAGCGCGGGTATCTGTCTACGCTTACCGTGCTGCTCAGTGAATTCCTTGATTGCAACGGGGGAAAGGCAATGATTACGGCCGGAAGATGGCTTTGATCTTCCAAAAAAACAAAAAGGAGTGGGACATGATTGGGTTGACAAATGAAGAGCACATGCTGGCGGAGACTATGTACAAGTGGGCTGTCAAGGAGATTGCGCCACTGCAGGAGAAGATCGATGAAGATGACTGGCTTCCCGACGATTTTTTCAAGCAGCTCGGCGAATTGGGTATGCTGGGAATCACCATTGACGAAGAGTACGGTGGTTCCGGACAGGGGATCATGATGCAGGTCCTTGCCATTGAACAACTGAGCAGGATCTCGCCTGCTCTCGGCATGACATACGGTGCCCATTCGAATCTGTGCGCAAACAATATCCAAAAGAACGGTAACGATGCCCAGAAGAGAAAGTATCTTCCGCCCCTGTGCACAGGAGAACACATAGGCGCGTTGTGTCTTACGGAACCGAATGCCGGTTCCGATGCCCTGGGCGGCATGAGAACCGTCGCGAAAAAAAAGGGCGATACCTATGTCATGAACGGTACGAAAATGTTTATCACAAACGGGAGCATCGCCGACACCCTTCTGGTCTACGCAAAAACGGCGCCTGAATGGGGTCCGCACGGGATAAGCGCGTTTATTGTCGAAGCCGACTCACCCGGAGTAACGGTGTCAAGAAAGCTGAAGAAATGCGGCATGCGGGGTTCACCCACCTGTGAACTGTGCTTTGAAGATGTGGTGGTGCCTGCCGAAAACCTGCTTCATGCGGAAAACTGCGGCGTCGCCGTTGTGACGTCCGGTCTCGCGTATGAAAGGATCGTACTTGCCGGAGGCTCTCTCGGACTTTCGGAACAGGCCCTCGAATATTCGATTCAGTATGCGAAGGAAAGGGAACAATTCGGAAGACCGATTAAAGACTTCCAGATGATTCAGCAGAAGATTGCGGACATGTACTGCCTTGTGGAGGCATCGCGAGGACTGGTTTACGGAGCGGCCCGTTTTGCCGACGGACCTGAGGGAAAGATGGGCGGAAAGGGGACGGAGCTTGACAAGCTTGCCGCCGCCGCCATCCTTTTTGCAGCAGAGTCTTCAACAAAGGTTGCATGTGATGGCGTCCAGATCCATGGCGGCTACGGCTACTGCCTTGAATACCCGATTCAAAAGCTATGGCGAGACGCGAAATTATATGAAATCGGCGCAGGGACATCCGAAATTCGC
This sequence comes from Deltaproteobacteria bacterium, assembly GCA_016935875.1. GTDB lineage: Bacteria > Desulfobacterota > Syntrophia > Syntrophales > UBA2210 > UBA2210. The sequence goes on along the minus strand of JAFGQD010000092.1, from coordinate 798 downwards.
CGCATGATTATAGCACGGGAGCTTCTTCGATAAGAAAAAGGATTATACTGTAGAAAATGGGTTTACTTTATTAAGGATTAAAAGAGACATTATTTCGAGGAAGAACGGAGCCCCGGTCTTTGTATCGGGGCTCCATTTATGTTGTGTCGTGGATCAGAGGTCTTTGCCGTTCGCGTTCTTCCATTCAAGATACTTTGCAATCGAGTAAATACATTCCTGTACGTTTGAAAAAACGGGAAGTCCCGCATTCCTGAAGACGGAAAACATGGAAACCCGGGCCTTTTCCATATCAATATTGTTCTGAGAATATCTCGACAGGACAGGAATAACCGGTTTTTTTAATTTCTTTATAGCCTCTACTATATATTTCGGTCCGCTCTCTATCTGATCTTTTTGGAACGCGCTGATAAAATCGACGGAAAAGAAGGGGATGATGATATCGATGCTGTCGTCTTTATCCAACGCCTCCATAGTATGGGCCATTATCTTGAAGTCGAAGCCGAACATTCCGAGGTCCACGGGATTTGAGGTAGAGGTGTTCACATCGCTGATTTTTTCTCCGATGAGCTTCTGTGTTTCTATCTGCAGTTCCGGCACCGATAATCCTCCGAGAGTCGCAAGATCGGTAAAGGTCACCGCTGCGCCGCCACCCGCTGCGAGAAAGCCGACCCTCGGCCCCCGCGGTTTTTTATCTCCCGTTCCCAGCATTATAAGATTAATCATCTGTTCAAAATTTTCAACCACGATAGCACCGTGCTGACGCATGGCCGATTCCCATAAGCGGAAATTACTTGCCAT
>JAFGQD010000011.1 GCA_016935875.1 Deltaproteobacteria bacterium | reverse complement strand
TCCCCGTCTTCTGCTATGCCAAGACCATCCATTATTTCAATTATCTCAAGACCGTCTTTGTCCGCATAAGCCTTTACTGGAGATGGAAGCAGCCGGGAGGATTCGCTTACAAAATTAAACACGTAATTTCCCGTTTCCTTGGGTTGCGACTTTCTTGATACGAGCCATTCAACAAAAATCCTCGTTGCCGGAGTACTGCCAATTTTTTTGTATTGGTTGACATCCTTCATAGTATATACACCGCTATCATGTAGTATCCTCTCCAGTATAGTGGATATCTTCTCACGTTCCTTCACACTAACCACACGGTAGTTTTCCCACGTTGATTCTATAACTCCTTTCAGCTCCGCAGGTATTTTGTTGGACAGATCAAGCAGGATTGTGTTGCCCTCATGTGTCTCTATAACAGGAACTCTGGAACAATCGATCTTCACTTCGCCTGAAGGAGGTATGGGAATACAGTAATTCCCATCCGTTATGATCACGCCATACATCCTACCTACGATATGGCTTATAACGGGCAGTATCTTATATTCAGGTATGGTAATACCATCACTGCTTATATCAGGTAATGGTGCCATCTCTTGGGTTGCAGGAGGGAGGTGCAACGTCTGTCCGGGATATATTCTGTCCAGATTCCTGATCATTGGGTTGAGAAGCCTTACACGTTCCAACATTCTGTAAATCTTCCCGCGAGAACCACCATACTTTTTGCGGATGATACCAGAGACATTATCTCCTCTTTTTATAACATATTTCAGGATGATATCTTCTCTCTTCTCCTCGGAAAGCACACCGGAGGCTTGATTCGTGGTACCCGTGGTACTCAATGCCTCTGAGGATCTTTTTTTGGGGAGGAGTAATTTCTGCCCGGGATATATGGCATCCAGATCCTTCAGTTGAGGGTTAAAGTTTTTCACCAGTTCCAAGATTCTGAGAACCTCACTTTTTGAAACCTGGTATCTTCGCTGAATGATATCAAACAACCATTCATTCTTCTTCACAATATACGCATCGGATTGATCTTTTGAAACACCCACTCTTTTGAATGAAATATAGGCTGTGTCTTCTTTGGAAAGCGCAATCTGTGGATCAGTCAGAACAAGAAACAATATGATCACAAGAAGACAGCTTGATAAACCCCATTTAATCATTGAAATTTCCCTTAGGCAAGATTGCTTTTTATATATACATAACACCCAAAAGTCAAATCGAGAAATCTTATAGTCCTACCTGGAGTGGTGCCCGTTCATTTGACACTTTTAAAAACTTCATATACAAGGGTTTCGTTATATGTACCCTAACAGATTTATTCAGGAATAAAAATATGGATGCTGTAAATGAATGAAAAGAAATTTGGCCGCCTTACCTTCATACAGGGGTTGAACGGGGGAAGATACCCCTTCTGCAATTCTCTCTGTATTGATGATAAAGAAAAAGTGGTTATAGATCCCGGTTCTGACGAGAGACTGTTGAAGAAATTTGACATGGAAATGGGGATCGACATCATTATAAATTCGCATTACCATGAAGATCACATCTCTTTTAATTACCTGTTTCCGGAAGCAAGACTGTATGTACACGAAGATGAAGCACCCTGCTTCAAGTCCATAGAGAGGCTCCTCGATTCCTATGGACTTCTGGGAACAACCCTGGAACACACGTGGCGTGATCTTCTCGTGAATCATTTTCACTACAGGGAACGTACCCCGGACCTTGAATTCAGAGATGGAGACCTCCTGAATTTCGGCGATACAACCGTTCACATAATCCATACCCCCGGCCACACCATAGGACACTCAACTTTCTTCTTTCCGGAAGAGGGTGTGCTCTTTCTGGGGGACCTGGATATGACAGCCTTTGGTCCCTGGTATGGCGACAGGGTTTCCGACATAGACCAGACCATCGAATCTCTCCATAAATTATTGAAGATCCCCGCAAGGATATTCATCACTTCCCACGAGGCAGGCATTATAGAGGGGGACATTACGGAACTGGCAGAGGGCTATCTTGAAATAATAAACCAGAGAGAAAATACCTTGTTGACCTTTCTCGAAAAACCAAGGACATTAAGTGAGATCGTCAATCAATGGATTATCTATAAGAAACCGAGGGAACCGAGGGACTTTTTTGAATTCGGCGAAAAGGGAATGATTGAGAAACACCTGGATCGCCTGATAAAAAGGAAAGTCGTAAACGCCGAAGAAGATAGATATTCTCTTGTATAGTCCCTGTTGCAACTGAAACTCAAATGATATATGGTTCAGGACAATCAATAATTCCTTGAAACAGGGAGGAAGCTCGACATGGTTGATCCCGACTTTTTGAGAGAATTTCAAAAAAAGGTTGAAAAGAAGATAAAAGAGAATGAGATATCCGTGGTCCAATACTGGCATGAACGACTCGGCAAAGTGGTGTCCATGAAACCTGACGGAATTGCATCCCTCCAGTTAGAGATAAGAAAGATCTACGATATGATGGAAAACCGGATCAAGACACTTAAGAAGGATTGACATGAAGAATATAGCAAATTTTCTGTTCGAAGCGGGAATGCTACAAAAAACGCCGAGATCGGGCTTTCAGTTTCTGGGATCCGGCTGCGAATCCGTGGCGGAACATGTACTTCGAACGATCTTCATCGGCTATACCCTGTGCAAACTGGAGCCTGAAGCGGATGAATCGAGGGTCCTGAAACTATGCCTGGTTCACGATCTCCCGGAGACAAGAACCGGCGACATGAACTACGTTAATAAAAAATATGTAGATGTGGACGAAAAGAAAGCGGTTGATGAACTTGCGAAAACCCTCTTTTTTGGAGAGGAAATACGATGCGCCATAAATGAATTCAACGAAAAAAAAACCAGAGAGTCTCTTTTGGCGCATGATGCCGACCAGCTGGCACTGATCCTTCAACTGAAGGAATACGGGGATCTTGGCAACAAGTACAGCAAAGATTGGATAGGGTTTGCTGTAAAAAGACTCTGTACAGAGACCGCGAAAAAGCTGGCAGTGGCTATAGCAGAAACCGATTCATCCGAATGGTGGTTCAAGGATAAAAGTGACTGGTGGGTAAATGCAAATAACAACAGATAGGGGCCATCTGATGAAAATCAAAACAATCGAGAACTCGATCCTTCTGTCAGTGATAATCTGCATGATAGTTTTCTCAGGCTGCGCCACAAGCTCTCAAAGCAGAGAGCGGGCCGCCACTCATGTCAATATGGGCACTGCCTATCTTAAATCGGGGCAATACTCCCCGGCTCTAAGGGAGTTCCTTGCTGCGCAGCAGCTTTCCCCGGATGATGCGGAGATACGCTACTATACCGGCCTTTCGTATTACGGAAGCGGGATGAAAGAAGAAGCAAAGAGGGAATTCCAAAAGGCTCTGTCCATAAAACCCGATTATTCGGAAGCAAGCAACTATATGGGAACCATATATCTGGAAGAGGGACTGTATGACAAGGCAATCGAGGAATTTGACCTGTCCCTTTCGAATGTATTCTATGAAACCCCGGCTATAGCGCTGAACAACATCGGCTGGGCATACTACCAAAAAAAAGATTACAGGACCGCTCTCATAAAATATGAAGCGGCACTCAAGAGAGAACCAGGCACGATAATACTTCCGCTCATCCAGAAAAACATGGGAATTGCGTATCTTGCTGAGCGTAACATCAACAAGGCAATATACCACCTGAAAAAAGCTATTGATATGGCGCCCGGTATGATTGAATCACGATACTGGCTGGGAATAAGCTACCTTGAAGGGGGAAACAGAGAAAAGGCAGTCGCGGAACTGAGATCCGTTGCTGAATTCAACCCGGAATCGGTGTTCGGATTAAAAGCAAAGGAAAAACTGGACTCTATCTCACCGTAAATCTGCGTTATGTCAAAATTCTAATTCGTAGAAGTATGTTATGAATCGTCGCAATTGAAATTGTTGTTTCCATATCATCCCAATCCGGACAAGATATCAACAATTCTGAATAGTTGACGGTTCTTTGTTTTCTTATCTTGACAGGACACAAATTTTACCTTAGATTTGGCGCACTTTTCAATAGAGGAATAGAATTGTTATGGGATCCAAGAAAAAGACAAAATCCATCCAGATACAGGCAAAACAGAAAAAGAAGAACACCAGGATATTTTATCTCTTATTATTCACCCTGATTGGTGTGGGGTTTCTTGTTTTCTTTTTTCTCTCTCTGTTCGATTATATATATCCCCCTGCCGACGGCAAGCGAGTCTCTATGGCAAAGGAAGAAAAACAAGAGGTGAAACTGTATTTTTCTGATCTCAACGAACGATTCCTTATCCCGGAAAACAGGTACATCACAAAGAGAAAATCCCTCAACGATTCTGTGAGAGAACTGGTAGTTGCGCTCATTGGCGGACCTAACACCGATCTGGTAGAAACACTCCCAAAAGATACGGATCTCAGGGGAGTCAACGTGAAGGATGGAATAGCGTATATAGATTTCGGCAAGAACCTGATTGACCTTCATCCCGGAGGAAGCGCCAGTGAGATGATGACCATATACTCACTGACCAATACCATTACCATTAACGTGCCGTCCGTCAAGAAGGTAAAACTGCTGGTAGATGGCAATGATCTGAAAACGATACGGGGCCACATAGACACAGACAAACCCTTCGAGCTAAACAGAGAATTACTAGTAGAAAAACATTCTTAAAGACACAATAATATGGCTGCCTCAAAACTTTCAAAAATAAGAAATATAGGGATCGTTGCTCATATCGACGCGGGAAAGACAACCGTAACGGAGAGGATTCTCTATTACACCGGCAAAACCTACAAACTGGGAGAGGTGCATGACGGTGAGGCGGTTATGGACTGGATGGCGCAGGAGCAGGAACGGGGAATAACCATTACCTCCGCAGTCACTACCTGCCACTGGAAGGATAATGAAATACATATCATTGACACCCCGGGGCATGTAGACTTCACCATAGAGGTTGAACGATCTCTCAGGGTTCTGGATGGAGTGCTGGCAGTGTTTTGCGCCGTTGGAGGAGTCGAACCACAATCGGAAACCGTATGGCATCAGGCGGACAAATACGGCGTTCCCAAGATAGCATTCATCAACAAGATGGACAGGGTGGGTGCGGATTATTATGGCACGATAAACACGATGGGGAAAAGATTCAATTCCATACCCCTTCCCATTCAAATACCCTATAGTAAGAATGAAACATTTCATGGAGTGATTGATCTTATCGGGCACAAGCTGATCACTTGGGATGAAGATAGTCTGGGGCTGTCATATGAAGCTTCTGACATCCCTTCCGATATGCTGACTGAAACAGAAAAATACCGCGAGAAACTCATCGAAACACTCGCGGAGATCGATGACAGTATCGCTGAAAAATATTTAGAGGGGATCGAGATCACTGAAAAAGAGATTATTGAATCGATCAGGAATACGACTCTTCTCCTAAAAGTGGTGCCCGTCTTGTGCGGCACGGCCCTGCGGAATAAGGGAATTCAACCGATCCTTGATGCCATTGCCAATTTCCTGCCATCTCCTGAAGACATACCGCCCGTTGAAGGCATCAATCCTGAAACTAACACTATTGAAAAGCGTCGCAGCAATGCGAAAGATCCGCTCGCAGCGCTTGCATTCAAAGTAATGCTGGATGAGGGAAGAAAAATTACGTATATGAGGATCTATTCCGGCAAGATAAAGGCTGGGGAGGATATATATAACGCAAGCAAGGGGAAAAAAGAGAAGGTCTCCAGACTTCTGAAAATGCATTCAAATAAGAGAGAACGCGTTAGCGAAGCCAG
>JAFGQD010000010.1 GCA_016935875.1 Deltaproteobacteria bacterium | reverse complement strand
GGAGCACCTCTTTTCACTATCTCAATTTCTGAACCCGGTACCAGTCCCATGCTCACCAGGCGCAGATACATGCCCCGGCCCCCGGCAAGAGATACGATCCGTAGCTTTTGGCCGGTCGGGACAGTCGTTAAGGGTGTTGTGGCTGTTTTCATATTCCAATCCTCACAAGAAGCGGGGGCAGGGAGTTAGACACCCAGCATATTGTTAGATTAACCTAACTTATTGTTCAAAAAAATATTCCCCCCCATTTCGTTCTATAATTTGTTTGTCTCGGAATTATATCTTTTGACAAACCCCTTCATTTTTTTCAAGCATTCGGCATCATCACGGCCATGCTGCAGATAATCGTTAAAATACTGCAGCCAGTCGGAGCCTCCACGGGGGCAGGCCTCAACAAACTCCATAAATTTTACGAATTTCTCCAGCGTGACAGGACTGACAGCATGTTCCATTTTACAGGCATCTTCTTCTGCCGTTTTCGGATCTATGTTTAATATACCTGTCAGAAAATCACGGAAAATAACATGTCGGCGGTAGATATCCGTTGCTATACGATTTCCCTTTTTTGTCAATTCAACATACTCATACTTCTCATGATTTATCAGACCGTTCTCTACAAGATTGTTTAACATACTGGTAACGGTAGGGAGCTTTACATTCATCCTCTGGGCTATGTCTTTGACCCGAACAATTTTTTTATCCTTCTCCAGATTGAGAACAGCCTCCAGATAATCTTCCATCGTAGAGCTTAATGCTTTTGTACTCATAATCTCCTGCCTAGTAATAAAACCCGGTAATAATATTAGAATTAACTAACTTAATTATAGCTACCTAATTAAGTGTGCTGTGTCAAGCTTTTTTTATATTATCAAAACCTTTTACTGAAATTTCTTGACAATTACTGCTAGAGGCATAATATCTGATCCTTACACTCATTCGAGTATGTTTAATTGTATATATCCTTCAAATCTTTAACGGAGGAAGCTTATATGGCGAAGACTCTCACACAAAAAATACTGGAAGGGCACCTTGTCGCGGGTGAATATGAACCGGGTAAAGAAATAGGCATCCGCATAGACCAGACTCTGACCCAGGATGCCACAGGAACAATGGCGTATCTGCAGCTCGAGGCCATGGGGCTTGACAAGGTAAAAACAGATAACTCGGTGAGCTTTGTTGATCACAACACGATACAGATAGGGTTCGAGAATGCGGACGACCACAGATATCTTCAGACAGTGGCAGCAAAGTATGGCATAGATTATTCTAGGGCGGGAAACGGTATCTGCCATCAGGTACACCTTGAGAGGTTCGGAAAGCCGGGAACAACGCTTCTGGGCGCCGACAGCCATACTCCCACAGGCGGTGGTGTCGGGCAGATAGCCATCGGTGCGGGTGGTCTGGATGTGGCTCTCGCCATGGCGGGAGAGCCGTTCTTCCTGACCTGTCCCAGGGTAATCAAAATCAACCTGACCGGGAAATTAGAGCCCTGGGTCAGCGCCAAGGATGTGATACTCAAGATCCTGGGGATTTTTACAACGAAGGGTAATGTAGGGTGTGTGTTCGAGTATGGCGGGGCCGGTGCAGAAACCCTGACTGTACCCGAGAGGGCAACCATTACCAACATGGGCACCGAGTGCGGTGTGACAACATCCATATTCCCGAGTGACGAAGAGACCCGGAAGTTCCTCAGGGCGCAGGCCAGAGAAGGCGACTGGCAGGAGCTTACGGCGGACCCCGGCGCCGAATACTTCAAGGTTGTAGATATCAACCTGTCGGAACTGGTCCCCATGACGGCGACCCCTCACAGCCCCGGCAACATATCCGCCGTAAAAGATCTTGAAGGCATGGAGGTCAACCAGGTGTGTGTTGGTTCCTGCACCAACTCCTCATACCGGGACCTGATGGTGGTTGCAAAGACCCTGAAGGGTAAGAAAGTGCACCCGAATGTAAGTTTTATACTGGCTCCGGGTTCAAAGCAGGTAGTGGACATGCTGGCCCGGAACGGTGCCTTGGCCGATCTCATTGAAACAGGTGTCAGACTGGAAGAGAACACGTGCGGATTCTGTATAGGGAACAGCCAGTCACCGCAGACCGATGCCGTATCTCTGAGAACGAGCAATAGAAACTTCCTGGCCAGATCGGGAACAAAGAGCGCTCAAGTCTATCTGGTAAGTCCCGAGACTGCCGCCGCCGCCGTCATTACCGGAAAAATTACTGATCCGAGGGACCTGGGAATGCCGTATCCGAAGGTCGACACCCCCGATGAATTCATAATAGATGATTCAATGATACTCTCCCCTTCCGATGATCCGAGAGGCGTTGAGATCTATCGGGGACCCAACATAGGGGCACCCCCAGCAAACGACCCCCTGCCCGAAACGGTGACCGGCGTCGTAACCATAAAGGTGGGTGACAATACCACCACAGACCACATCATACCGGCCGGTTCCAAGATGAAGTATCGGTCCAACGTGCCCAAGTATTCCGAATTCCTGTTCGAAGTTCTTGATCCCGAGTTTTATACCAGGGCCAGGGAAATAAAGGATTCCGGAAGGCACAACATCATCGTAGGCGGACTCAGCTATGGGCAGGGATCTTCCAGGGAGCACGCGGCTCTCTGCCCCATGCATATGGGAGTGAAGGCGGTCCTGACCAAATCATTCGAAAGGATCCACACGGCGAACCTGATAAACTTCGGCATTGTCCCGGCAACCTTCAAAGACGAAGGCGACTACGATACGATAGACCGGGACGATAGACTGGAGATTCCGGATATACGAGAAAAGATCCGTCGGGGTGAACCGCTGGTTGTCAAGAATATTACCAAAGGGGTGGAATTCGAGGTTGACTGTGATCTCTCTGAAAGGGCGCGGGATATCCTTCTCGCGGGAGGCATGCTTTCATATATCAAGACTAAAAGGGATGACGAATAAGGAGAAGAACTGATGCCCGAAAAAATAAAGGTAACAACACCGATAGTAGAAATAGACGGGGACGAGATGACCCGGATCATGTGGCGGATGGTCAAGGATAAACTGCTTCTGCCATATCTTGACATGGAAACCGAATACTACGATCTTGGGCTCAAAAAGAGGGATGAAACAGACGACCAGATCACCGTCGATTCGGCCCATGCCATCATGAAATACAAGGTAGGCGTCAAATGCGCGACCATCACCCCCAATGCGGAACGGGTAAAGGAATATGGCCTGCAAAAACAGTGGCCGAGTCCGAATGGAACGATCAGAGGAATCCTTGACGGAACCGTATTCAGGGCTCCAATTCTGGTTAACAATATAAAGCCGGGGGTACGGAAATGGAAAAACCCTATCCACATCGGCAGGCATGCATATGGCGATGTATATAAAAATTCTGAAATAAAGGTTACGAAACCCGGTGTGGCCGAACTGGTGTTTACACCCGCTGACGGCAGCGAACCCATAAGAAAAGTAATCCAGGAATTCAAGGAACCGGGAATCCTGCAGGGAATTCATAATCTGGATCCATCTATCCGGAGCTTTGCCACCGCGTGTTTTACATATGCGCTGGATCAGGGGATAGATCTGTGGTTCGGTACAAAGGATACCGTCTCGAAGATATATGACGCTCGGTTTCGTGAGATCTTCGAGGAGGAATATGAGGCGAACTGGACGAATAAATTCAATGCGGCAGGGATAGAGTATTTCTTCACCCTGATCGATGATGCCGTTGCGCGAGTGATGAAATCGGACGGCGGCATGCTCTGGGCCTGCAAGAACTATGACGGAGACGTCATGTCCGACATGCTTGCTTCTACGTATGGAAGCCTTGCCATGATGACATCGGTTCTCGTATCACCACACGGGTATTTTGAATACGAGGCCTCCCACGGAACGGTGCAAAAACATTACTACAAACATATCGCGGGTGAGAAGACATCCACGAACTCAATGGCGCTGATATTTGCCTGGACCGGATGCCTGAAAAAGAGAGCGGAACTTGACGGTACCCCTGAGGTCGGTGACTTTGCCCGGAAAATAGAAGATGCCGCGTTAGAGACCGTTGAAAGCGGGATCATGACAGGTGATCTTATGCTGGTTGCCGATCCTGATCCACATAACAGGAAGGTTTACACGGAAGATTTCATAGATCATATTCAAGAAAATCTCGAGAAGAAATTATAGATGAGGAGAAGTGGCCGGAATCGAGACGCCCTTTGGTCTCATCAATTCACATCCGGGATTCTATGACAGGGCTATTTTCTCCCTAATTCCTTCGATTTTGTTGTCGCAGCTTCAACTGCCGACGCGAGGGTCTCCCCGATCTTCCCGGCCCTGAGTGCCTTGATGCCTTCTATGGTGGTGCCCCCAGGGGAAGTGACCATATCGGTGAGCTGGGCCGGTGTCTTGTCTCCTTTGAGACAGAGTTTAGCGGCGCCGAGCATGGTCTGGGCCGCGAGTTTTAACGCGGTCTCGGCTTCAAGCCCCTGGCTGACACCGGCCTGTGCGAGCGCGTCTATGATAATGAATCCATAGGCCGGACCGCTTCCGCTCAGGCCTGTCACCGCGTCGATAAGTTCTTCTTTGACAACGACGGTGATTCCCACGGAATCGAATATCCGGCGGGCTGTGGCGATATCGCTGTCCGTGGCGTACTTCCCGCCTGCAAGAGCCGCCGCGCCTTCGCCGATCAGGGCGGGCGTGTTCGGCATGACCCTGATTGCACGTGTTTTTCCACCCAGGTGTTCCTCTATGAGCCCGAGGGTGATACCCGCCGCGATGGAGATGACGAGCCTGGCCGCGACGGAATCGGCCATCTTCTTCAACACCTCTTCCATATTCTGGGGTTTGACCGCCAGGATAACAATGTCGGAGGTCTCTATGGCTCCCGTGATGTCATCCGACGCACCTACATGATATGTGTCCCTGAAGTACGCAAGTCGTTCCCTTCGTATGTCATGGATGATTATATTCTCAGCCTGCGCCAGACCGCTTGAAATGATTCCGCCGGCGAGCGCCTCTCCCATGTTCCCCCCGCCTATGATGCATATCTTTTTTTCCTGCATGTGAGTGTGGAAACCTCCCTGTCTGCAGAGAATCGCCGGGACTTCCCGTCTTTCCCGGAACATAAATCTTGACTTTTAAGGTAGCAATTATTATTGAGATACACTTAAAAAGTCAAGGCCGAAGATCGGACGGCACCGCCGTCACTATGTATAAACTGTTTTCGTGTAAAGGGGTAAAGATGTTTGTAATTGGGAATTTCATAGAGGCTCTCGCCAGGATTGTCGACATGGGGCTTACGTTGTATATGTGGCTCATCATTATACGGGCTCTGATCTCCTGGGTGAATCCGGATCCCTACAATCCGATAATCCGGTTCTTATATAAAGCCACAGAGCCGGTACTGTACCAGGTCAGGAGATTGATTCCTCTGAGAGGTATCGGGATAGATTTTTCTCCGATCATTGTGATTCTGGTGATTGTGTTTTTACAGAGTTTTCTCGTAAAAACCATGCTTCAGATCGCGGTTAATTTCAGATAAATGAAAGGGATCTGCTTATGAAGATTACGCCTGTGGACATCAATAACCAGAAGTTCCGAACGAGATTCAGGGGATTCGATGTCAGGGAGGTCGACGATTTTCTGCAGGCTGTTGCGGGGGAACTGGAGCTGCGGCTGAGAGAGAATTCACGGCTGAAAGAAAGAGTAACGGAACTAGAATCCCAGGTAGAGCGGTTGAACGACGTAACGACTGCTCCGGAAGGTGATGAATATTCTGACGGAGCGGAAGTGATGAAGACCTCAATGCTCCGGGAAGCCGAGGCTCTGACGGAAGACATCCTTGACAGGATGAGAGTGGAGGCGGATAACCTGGAAGAAGAAATCAGGCATCTGGAAAAGACAAAAGAACACCTTGAGACCTATTTTGAATCGTTTCTCAGATTCAATATTGAGCTCCTGGATACGTGGAACAAGAGGGAGACATGATCCCGGTCGGTGAGACAACGGATGGGATTGTGCTCAATATCAGGGTTATTCCACGCTCGTCCAGGTGTGAACTTGCGGGTATCCAGGGTGACGCCCTGAAGCTCAGGATAACTGCGCCTCCTGTTGAAGGTGCGGCCAACAAGGAGTGTGTAAGATTCCTGTCAGGCATGCTGGGTATAAAAAAATCTCAGATAAAGATCATAGCCGGTCACAAGTCAAAGAATAAAAAAGTGTCAATTTCTGGAATTACCAGGAAGGACATCGAGAGCGTGGTGTAGGAGAGGGAACGCATAGTTTTCTTTTCCCACCCATGCGATGAGGGCAAGAGATTGTTACGAGATATCTTCAAAGAACACCTGCAAAAACGCCTTATATTGGGATTTCTGGTCGCCACCTGTCTTACCGGTGTGGTGGCTACGTTCGTTGGTATAAAGATAATCAGCAGAAATACCATGGATGAGGCGCAGAGAAGGGTACAGCAGGATATACATACAGCGAGACTCATCTATGAGAACAACAGGGAACGGTTGGCATTCCAGGTCCGCTGTATAGCGCTGAGATCACATCTTGATGACGCGATTTCTTCCGGCGATATGTTTGCGCTGGAAGAGCTGAAGGGGTTGATGTGCACGGGAGCGGAGGTGAACGATGGGCAGGGAACCGAGTGTATGTGTCTTGACATGCTTTTCCTGGTGGATAGTGAAGGCACCGTGCTGTACAGGGCTACCAACCCCGCAGTCAGAGGGGATACTGTCTTGTGGGATCCGGTCATATGGGAATGTCTTGATAAAAAAACGCCCCAGTCGTCAACCGAACTGATTTCTTCGAAAAGGATAGAGATGGAGAATCCCCTGCTTTCGGAGCGTCTTGAGATAGCCATAGTAGAGACTCCCCGATCCATAGAGACAGGGGAGAAACAATTGTCTGAAGGTATGGTCCTGAGAGCGGCCTATCCCATCTTTGACGCGCATGGTGATTTCAGAGGCGCACTCGTTGGAGGTGTTTTGCTTAACGGGGATTATGCCATAGTGGACAAAATAAAAGAAACAGTATACCGCGACGAAAAATACAAGGACCTTGATATGGGGTTCGCCACGATATTCCAGGGAGGAGTCCGCATATCCACCAACGTGATAACGAAGGATTCCGAAAGGGCCATCGGCACCATTGTATCGAGGGAGGTGTATAAAAAGGTTGTTGAAGAGGGCAAGGACTGGGTTGGAAGGGCGTTTGTCGTCAACGACTGGTATCTCAGTTCATATGTGCCTATATACGGTATAGACAATAGCATCATAGGAATGCTCTATGTCGGCATATTGGAAGCAAAATACAGAGACATGAAACTGTACGCCATGTGGGTGTTTCTGGGCATCACGACCATCGGCATGATCGTTGCCTTCATTATCTCGTTTCGCATGGGACACACCATTATAGAGAGGATACGGATACTGAAACAGGCCACGGAAACCATAGGGACCGGTGACCTCGATTATCAATTGCCCGGTAGTAAATCATCGGATTTTGGCGTGTTGGATGAGGCGTTCAATGATATGGTCAGGTCGCTCAAGGATCGCGATGACAGGCTGAAAAAAACCCTTCAGCAACTGACACAAACGGAACGTCTGATTTCCCTTGGACAGATAGCTGCCGGTGTTGCTCATGAGATGAACAACCCTCTCGGTGGCATATTGCTTTACAGTAACCTCGTGTTAGAAGAACTTCCGGAGGACAGTCCGGCACGGGAAAATATGAAGAAGATCGCATATCAAACAAACAGGTGTAAAGAGATCGTTCAAAATCTCCTCGATTTTGCCCGGACTCCTTCGGGCGAGATGGTGCTGCTCGATATAAACGATCTACTTATGACATCCCTCAGCCTGGTGAAGGATCAATCCATGTTTCACGGCATAGAGATAGAAACCGCTTTTGCGGAAGATCTTCCTAAGGTGAACGGGGACCAGTCACGGCTGGAGCAGGTCTTTCTGAATCTCTTTATCAATGCCTCCGATTCTATGACTGAAGGGGGGAAGCTGACGGTTGCGACAAAGCTGATCAGCAGATTTCCATCCAATGCGTCGGAAAGCACGGAGATGGAGAAAATATGCCTTCTGGCCAGCCCTCATACCATCAAGATCACTATCTCGGATACCGGCAGGGGGATAGACAAGGCCTACCTGGCGCATATATTTGAGCCCTTCTTTACCACGAAAGATCCGGGGCAGGGGACCGGCCTGGGTCTGTCCATTGCCTACGGTATAGTAAGTAAACATGACGGTTTCGTGGATGTTGAGAGCGAACTCGGGCGGGGAACGACGTTTTCTATTTTTTTACCTGCGAAGGGGTTTGACAACCCTGAGCAGTACGAAACAAGGGAGGATATAAAGGTTGGCTGAGAGAGTCGGGAAGATACTTATCATTGATGATGAAGAATCAATACGGGATGGATGCCGTCAGATATTGTCGCGTGAGGGGTATCATATCGAAGAAACGGGTAATGCGGTTCTCGGCCTCGAAATGGCCCTGAAAAATGTCTATCATGTCATCCTGCTGGATGTGCAGATGCCGAAGATGAACGGTCTGGATGTCCTGAGAAAACTAAAAGTGGAATCCGATATCTCCGCGCATATCATAATCATCACCGGATACGGAAGCATAGAAATAGCTGTTGAGGCCATGAAGTGCGGTGCATTTGATTTTCTGACGAAGCCATTCGGTGCGGCTGAGCTGAGAAAGGCGGCGAAGAACGCCCTGAATGCGAGTGATGCTGAAAGACCGGGTGGTGATATCCCGGAGTTGGTAGGGAACAGCAGTGCCGCGTTGGAACTAAAAGATACGATCAGGAGGGTGGCGTATACAGACAGCACCGTGCTTATTACCGGCGAGAGCGGAACGGGCAAGGAGCTTGTGGCTCGCGCAATACAGAAACTCAGCAGCAGGAGTGGCAAGCCGTTTGTTCCCGTTGATTGTTCTTCACTTGTGGAAAATCTGATGGAGAGTGAGCTTTTCGGTCACGTCAAGGGCTCGTTCAGCGGCGCGACGGAATCGCGTGAGGGACGATTCCAGATGGCGGACAAGGGGACGCTCTTTCTGGATGAGATATCTAATATCAGTCTTGCCACACAGGCCAGACTGTTGAGGGTCATCCAGGAACAGGAAGTTCCACGGGTCGGCAGTTCAAAGGCCGACAAGGTCGATGTGAGGCTCATAGTGGCGACCAATAAGGAACTGACCGCGCTGGTGGATTCCGGTCAGTTCAGGGAAGATCTCTTCTACAGAATATCGGTAGTCCCGATCAATATAAAACCCTTACGGGAGCACAGTGCCGATATACTGCCGATTGCGCAACACTATCTCAATATATATATCAAAAGGTACAAGAGCAAGGTGAGGCGTTTTTCGGAGGAAGCAGAGAAGTCTTTGAAGTTGTATAACTGGCCGGGTAATATCAGAGAATTGAAGAATACGGTTGAACGGCTCTGCGTCCTTTGTGAAAATGAAATCGTCAATCAGTCCGATATCCTGTATTTCGGGCAGTATAGGAGTACGAAGGTTCCCGTAGTGGATTCGTATTCGGGAAGAGTGACTCTCGTGGATGTCGAGAAGGAGCATATAGAACGGGCTTTGCACCATTTTGATTTTCAAATAGGCAAGACTGCAAAGTTTCTCGGGATTGACAGAAAGACCTTGAGAACGAAGATACGCAACTATAACATAGATACGGACTGACAGGGTACCGTCCCTTCAGAAATCCACGACTTGTTTGACGCGCACTTCGGGGTAGATCTGTCCCGGTTTTGGCGGCATGGAGTTGTACACCCATTCCAAGTCTATTACGCCCAGTTTTATGCCACGATACCACCCTGTGCCCACAAAGGTTCCGCGTGTCAGGATGTCTTCCATATCCATGGTCAGGCCGAACACTGCCACGCACGTACCTTTCTGTATCGCGTCCAGTTCTTTTCCGTAGGCAGCCGTGGAGAAAACGAGTCTTCTGCTGTCTGAAGCCCGGCATTGTATCAGCGGTGTAATGCCGGGGAAACCGTCTTCCCCTACCCAGGATATGAATTTCAGGGAGTCCAGCCGGTTGAATAGTCCTTCTCCCCAGGGTTTCAGTATCCG
>JAFGQD010000091.1 GCA_016935875.1 Deltaproteobacteria bacterium | reverse complement strand
TTTATAGTTGATAAGATGAGGCGGGAGAATTATTCATGTCGAGAATTGGCAAGAGGCCGATAGAGATCCCTGATGGTGTAAAGATCAGACAGGACGATTCTTTAATAATAACAGAAGGTCCTAGGGGATCCCTCTCAAGGATAATGCCGGAAGGAATATCGGTCGCTTTAGAGGGAGATGTCGCCCTTATAAATACAATGTCTGATGATAGCAGAGGAAGATCTCTGCATGGTCTTGCGAGAACACTGCTTGCCAACATGGTAACCGGTGTGAGCAAGGGCTTCGAGAAGTCGCTGGAGATAGTCGGAGTCGGATACCGTGGAGAGGTTACGGGTAATGTACTCAAGCTGCTTATAGGATACTCCGATCCTGTGGAATACAAGATACCGGAGGGGATAAGCATCCGTGTTGAAAAGCAGGTAAACATGGTGGTTTCCGGTATAGATAAGGAACTTGTTGGTCGGACTGCATCAGAAATACGGGATTTGAAGAAACCTGAACCCTATAAGGGGAAGGGAATCAGATATGCAGGCGAATATGTGAGAAAGAAAGTAGGTAAGTCTGCAGGGACATAAATCGGATCTTGATTCTTTGCGAAATTATCAAAATTATTGTAGGGGAGTTGTTGTGGCATCGATAAAGAGATTGAAAAAGATAAGAGAAAGACGTGAGAAGAGGGTCAGAAGCAAGATCAGTGGCACGGAGGTGCGGCCGCGTCTTTCGGTCTTTCGTAGTTCCAGGTATATATATGTTCAGGCGATTGCCGACGATGTAGGGAAAACTCTGGCTCAGGCATCGACGTTGAATAAAGAGATTAAGGAAAACCTGATTGGCCTTAAGAAGATTGAAGTGGCCAGAGAGGTTGGAAAACTGATGGCGAAGAACCTGTTGTCGAAGGGCATAAAAGAAGCCGTCTTTGACCGAGGCAGATTTCTCTATCATGGGAGAGTAAAGTCCCTTGCCGAAGGTGTGAGGGAAACGGGCGTAAAATTATAAATCTTGGATTTGGATAAGGGAAACATGGAAGAAACCGAACTTCTTGACAAGGTGATAAAGATCAAAAGGACTGCCAAAGTGGTGAAGGGCGGCAGGAGATTTAGATTCAGTGCCGTGGTGGCGGTTGGTGATGGAAACGGTTCTGTTGGCATAGGATTGGGAAAGGCCCATGAAGTTCCTGAAGCCATCAGAAAGGGTATGGACATGGCCAAGCGGGGTATTATCAAGATGTCCATTGCGGACGGTACGATCCCCCATGAGGTAATAGGGCATTTTGGGGCTGGGAGAGTTCTTTTAAAACCCGCTTCCAAAGGGACGGGCCTTATAGCCGGAGGTGCTGTCCGGGCTATCCTGGAAGTGGCGGGAGTCCAGGATGTATTGACTAAATGCTTAGGTTCACACAATCCCCATAACCTTGTTAAGGCAACGATGGATGGGCTTAGGAATTTGAGAAATCCTGAACAGATAGCCGCGTCGCGGGGAAAAGATATAACTGAAATCTAAAGATATACTATTGAGGAATGGGTCGTGAAACAACTTAGGATCAAACTTGTCAGAAGTCCCATAGGGAGACCTGAAAAACAGAGAAAGGTACTTCGTGGGATGGGGCTTGAAAAGTTGAATAAAACAGTTTACCTGAAGAACACTCCGGAAATTCGAGGCATGGTCAGAAAGGTTTCCCATCTGGTTGCTGCGGAAGAATGTGAGATGGACATATGAAACTAAATGAATTGAGACCTGCAGCCGGGTCAACAAAAACGAGAAAAAGGGTGGGACGTGGTGATGGCTCGGGCCATGGCGGAACGTCCTGCAGAGGTTCAAAGGGCCAAAACGCTCGTTCGGGTGGAGGTGTCAGGCCTGGATTTGAGGGCGGACAGATGCCTCTTACTAGGAGGTTACCGAAGAGAGGGTTCTTCAACAAATTTCGAAATAACATGGTTATTATTAATATCGGCCAGTTAAATAAATTTGCTAAGGATTCTACCGTAGACGCAGATGCCCTGGTGTCAAAGGGCCTTATCAAGGGCATCGGTGATGGAATCAAGTTGCTTGGCAATGGGAACATAGACTATCCATTGACGTTAAAGGTGAATGGTATAAGCCGTAGCGCTAGGGAAAAGATAGAAGCTTCAGGTGGCAGAGTAGAGGTTGTTTCATGCTAGGTGGGTTTAAAAGCATAACAAAGATTCCGGAGTTGCAGAAGAAGATACTGTTTACTTTCTTTCTTCTTGCCATCTACAGGGTAGGCGCACATGTGCCAACACCGGGTATAGACACACAGGCCCTTGCCGCATTTTTTGAGCAGGCGAGGAACTCCCTTCTCGGACTCTTTGACATGTTTGCAGGGGGTGCACTCAGCAGACTCTCTGTTTTTGCCCTGGGGATTATGCCCTATATCAGCGCATCCATCATCCTCCAGCTGCTTACGGTTGCCGTTCCTCACCTCGAAAAATTATCTAAAGAAGGGGATGCAGGCAGAAGAAAAATAACCCAGTATACGAGATATGGCACCGTTATTCTAAGTATCATACAGGGGTTTGGTATAGCAGTAGGCCTGGAGAATATGGCAGGGCCCTCTGGGTTGTCCGTTGTCATTGCACCAGGGTGGGCTTTCCGCCTGATGACGGTTATTACACTGACAGCAGGCACGTCATTTATCATGTGGCTGGGAGAAACGATTACTGAAAAGGGGATAGGTAACGGAATATCTCTGATTATCTTTGCAGGTATAGTATGCAGGGGTCCCGAAGCTGTCGTGAATACCTTCCGCCTATTGTCCACGGGTGAGATGGGTATATTCTTTGTCGTGATTCTCCTCGTGATGATGGTCGCTGTTGTCGGAGTGATTGTATTTGTAGAGAGCGCGCAGAGGAGGATACCCGTACAGTACGCAAAAAGGGTTATCGGGAGAAAGATGTATGGTGGACAGACAACGCATCTGCCTTTAAAGGTCAATACCGCTGGTGTTATTCCCCCGATCTTCGCTTCATCCATCATTATGTTTCCCGCCACCATTGCAAATTTTATTCCGCATCCGTGGATGCAGACAGTGGCAGGGTTTCTGATGCCCGGAAGATTGGTATATGAACTGTTATACGTAGCGCTTATAATATTCTTCTGTTATTTTTATACGGCAGTTACATTCAACCCCGTAAATGTCGCCGACAATATGAAAAAGAATGGTGGTTACGTTCCGGGTATACGGCCTGGTAAGAAGACTGCTGAGTATATAGACAGCGTCCTGACGCGGCTTACCTTCAGTGGCGCCATATATGTATCCGCTGTTTGCGTCCTGCCGAGTATCCTGATAAGCCGGTTTAACGTTCCTTTTTATTTCGGCGGCACGGCCCTCCTGATCGTTGTCGGGGTTGCTCTTGATACGGCCGGTCAGATAGAGACCCACCTGCTTACCAGGCAGTACGAAGGGTTTATGAAAAAGGGCAGAATAGGCAGAAGGCGGTGACGAACATCTTGTGCACGAGGGCACATGTGAGGCAATAAACCAGATGATCATCCTGAAATCTCCCGAAGATGTAAAAAAAATGGGAGAGAGCAACGCTATTGTAGCCGAGGTATTGACTGGTTTAAAGGAGAAAGTAAGGCCGGGCGTAACGACATTATATTTGAATGAATATGCCGAGGGTGTGACGAAAAAAAGGGGTGCGAAACCTGCTTTCAAGGGCTACGGAGGATTCCCCTTTGCGCTCTGTGCATCTTTAAACTCGGAAGTTGTGCACGGATTTCCTTCAGACAGATCTTTGGAAGAGGGTGACATAATAAGCCTCGATTACGGTGTCTTTTATAAGGGATATTATGGAGATTCCGCCATTACCGTTGCTGTTGGCGATGTTTCCGCATCAGCATCTAGGTTGTTGAAGATAACGGAAGAATCCCTGTATCAAGGCATAGAGAAGGCCAGAGAGGGAAACAGGTTAGGGGATATATCCTTTGCGGTACAAAGTTATGTCGAAAGTGCCGGTTTTTCGGTGGTAAGAGATTATGTTGGCCACGGGATCGGGAAAGACCTTCATGAGGATCCTCCGGTTCCGAATTTTGGGATAAATGGCCGGGGAGTCAAGCTGAAGGCAGGTATGGTGATAGCCATAGAACCTATGGTGAATGAAGGAACATACAAGGTAAAAACAAAGCCTGACGGATGGACAGTGGTAACAGACGACGGTAGCTTATCGGCCCACTTTGAGCATACGATAGCCGTCACTGAAGACGGCCCTGTGATATTAAGCAGCAGGACAGGATAAGGGGGTAACACCCTCGGGCTCTTACGGAGTGATGATCGAATGGCTAAAGAAGAAGCAATAGTTGTTGAAGGTACGGTATTGGAACCACTACCGAATGCTATGTTTCGTGTTGAGCTTGAAAACGGTCACCGTGTTCTGGCCCATATATCTGGGAAGATGAGAATGCATTTTATCAAAATATTACCGGGAGACAAAGTGACGATAGAATTATCGCCCTATGACCTGACCCGGGGCAGGATTACATATCGGTCTAAATAAGGCGGAAATGGAGTGAGAGAGCCGTGAAAGTAAGGGCATCTGTTAAAAAGATATGCGTTAAGTGTAAGATTATTAAGAGACGTGGTGTTGTCAGAGTTATATGCGAAAACCCTAAACATAAACAGCGCCAAGGATAAACAGCGGAGGTTGTAAGGTGGCAAGAATCGCAGGAGTTGATTTACCCAAGAATAAAAGAATGGAAATAGCCCTGACGTATATATACGGTTTAGGGAGATCCAAGTCTAAGATGATTCTTGAAGAGGCGGGGATCGATCTTGATACAAAGACAGACAACCTTCTCGATGAGCAGGTGGCCGCAATAAGGGACATTATAGATAAGGATTACAAGGTTGAGGGTGATCTCAAGAGAGAGGTAACCATGTCTATAAAACGTCTCATGGATATAGGGACTTACAGAGGCCTGAGGCATAGAAAGGGTCTTCCTGTGAGGGGCCAGAGGACAAGTACCAACGCACGAACGAGAAAGGGCCCGAGAAGAGCTGTGGGAGGAAAGAGAAAGTAATACGAGAAGAGCCCGTCATGAGGCGCGCTCTCTATCTGGAGGAAAGATGGCTCGACCAAATAAGAGAAATGTAAAGAAAAAGGAAAAAAAGAATATCTCTGACGGGATTGCTCATATTCAATCGACCTTTAATAATACCATAGTCACTATTACGGATTTGAGCGGCAATGTTATATCCTGGTCTTCAGGTGGCGGGCAGGGATTCAAAGGTTCAAGAAAAAGCACTCCCTTCGCTGCGCAGTTAACCGCAACGGATGCCGTCAAGAAGGCAAGGGTGCATGGTCTCAGAAACGTGCAAGTGTTTTTAAAGGGACCAGGTTCGGGGAGAGAATCAGCGCTGAGGGCGCTGCAGGCAGCCGGTTTAAACATAAGTCTTATCAGGGATGTGACACCGATTCCACATAACGGTTGCCGACCGCCTAAAAGAAGAAGAGTTTAGATGACCACACGTCCTGGTTGGACTATATATTAGGGGAGGAGTATTTTGGCAAGATATAGAGGATCTTTATGCAGGTTATGCCGGGCTGAGGGTGCTAAACTGTTTCTGAAGGGGGACAGGTGTTATGGCGATAAGTGCTCCTTTGAACGAAGAGGTTATATACCCGGGGAGCATGGACAGATTAAATTCAGACGAAAGGCATCCGATTACGGTACCCAGTTACGGGAAAAACAGAAGGTAAAGAGGACGTTCGGCCTTTTAGAAAAATCATTTAAGGGATATTTTGAAAAGGCTGAGAGACAAAAGGGTGTGACAGGTACGAATCTGCTGCTCCTGCTGGAGAGAAGACTGGACAATATGGTGTACCGGTTAGGATTCGCGAGTTCCAGAGGAGAGGCTAGACAACTCGTAAGGCACAATCATTTTTTAGTGAATGATAAAAAGGTAAACATACCTTCGTATCTGGTTAAGATGGGTGACAAAATTCAGGTTAAGGAAAAAAGCAGGAAGGTTGCCACTATTCTCGATGCGGTAGAAACCGTTGCCAGGCGTGGTGTGCCCGAATGGTTGGATCTGGATAAAGATAATTATGCCGGTGTAGTAAAAGCGCTGCCCACGCGAGAAGAACTGACCATGCCTATCCAAGAGCAGTTGGTGGTTGAGTTTTACTCTAAGTAAAAATGTATTATATGAGGGACTAACAATATGGAGAAAAACTGGAGCAGCCTTATAAAACCGAATCGAATAGAAGTTGATGAAAAGACACATACATCAATTTATGGGGAATTTACATGCCAGCCGTTGGAAAAGGGGTATGGCATCACGTTGGGGAATGCTCTAAGGAGAGTGCTCCTTTCTTCCATTTACGGTGCAGCCATTACATCTGTGAAAATTGAAGGGGTACTTCATGAATTTTCAGCCCTCTCTGGTGTCAAGGAGGATGTCTCAGATATCATTTTGAACCTGAAGGGGGTCCGATTGAAACTGCATGGAGATGGCCCCAGAACCCTTCATATAGACAATTCCGGTGAAGGAACCGTTAAGGCGGGAGATATTATCGCCGATGAAACGGTTGAGATCCTCAATGTGGATCATCACATAGCGACTCTTTCGGATAAGGCGGTATTCAAGGCTGAGTTGATGGCCAGCGTGGGGAGGGGGTACGTACCCGCAAAAAGAGAGGCAGACCTGGCTCAGGCTGAGGGCACTATCAATATTGATGCCCTGTTCTCCCCTATCAAGAAGGTTGCCTATACCGTTGCAAATGCACGAGTCGGACAGATAACGGATTACGACAAGCTGATCCTTGAGATTTGGACGGACGGGAGTATTCTGCCCGAAGAAGCCATCGCCTATGCGGCTAAGATCTTAAAGGAGCAGATGAATGTATTTATCAATTTTGATGAACGGGAAGAAGTGGAAGTACCAAAAGAGATTGTCGAAGAAGATGCTGTTGGTGAGAACCTGTATAAGGGGGTCGATGATCTGGAACTTTCCGTACGGTCGGCCAATTGCCTGAAAAATGCCGGGATTCAGTACATAGGAGAACTTATTCAGAAGACGGAAGCGGAGATGCTCAAGACACAAAACTTCGGAAGAAAATCTTTGAATGAAATAAAAGATATCCTTGCCGAGATGGGACTCAGTCTTGGCAGTAAAGTGGATTTTCATCCTCTCGGACGGGATGATGAAGGTGTGAAAGAATAACATTTGAAGGGGTAATGCTCAATGCGTCACAGGAAAGCCGGAAGAAAGCTTGGCAGGACATCAAGCCACAGGAAGGCCATGATGAGAAATCTGGTAACTTCCCTCTTGGAACATGAAAAGGTCACCACAACCGATGCGAAGGCCAAGGAATTGCGGGGCGTTGCCGATAAGATGATAACCTTGGGCAAGAGGGGGACTCTCCATGCGCGGAGGCAGGCACTGTCTTTTATAAGGGATAATAGCGTTACGAAAAAAGTGTTTGAGGAATTATCGCCCCGTTACACTGAAAGAGCGGGGGGGTATACGCGGGTGGTTAAGATAGGCAACAGAGCGGGCGACAATGCTCCCCTTTCCATTATAGAGTTGATACCGGAAGAGAAGAAAAAAAGTATAAAGAAGAAAAAAGTCGCTAATTAGAGACAATGTAATATGATGATATCGGGCAGGGTAATCCCCTGCCCTTTTTTATTTCTTGATTTTTTCGTGGGAAGGGTTATAATTATTTCTGTTATTTTCGATAGCTATTTTATTTTACAATTTGGACGGTTGCATGGAGGTCGAGAGTTATGGGAGAAGAGAAAATTGGCGAGGTGATGAAATTTTTTGCGAAACCCAGTGTTGCGGCAGTTAAGATTACATCGGGAGAATTACTGGTAGGCGATAAAGTCAAATTTACCGGCCATACTACGGATTTCGAAGACAGAATTGACTCGATGGAAATTGATAATAAACAGATCGAAAAGGCAACGGTGGGTGATTATATAGGTATCAAGACTTCTGACCGTGTTCGCCCCGGAGATGAGATGTTCAGGATTGTTCCAGAGTAATCCTCATTCTCTTAAGAAGAACGTTTTTCGATCAGGCATGGATCGAAGCCACGATGATTGATCTATGCGATAAGAAATTATGAAGGCCATGGGTTGTAGTATACATCCTATGGCCTTTTTGTTTGGAGTGCGCATATGCAGAATCCTCTCTCATATCTGGAAGAATTGAAACAAAAGGGAATACATCTGGATCTCGGACCCATCTCCAAACTTCTCTCCCGTCTTGGAAACCCCCAGAATGAATACAGCACGATTCTCATAGGGGGCACCAATGGCAAGGGGTCAACTGCGGCAATTCTCTCTTCCATATTAGCCAAGGAAGGGATGAAAGTGGGTCTCTATACCTCTCCTCACCTGTGCGACTTCAGGGAGCGGATAAGGGTGAATGATCAGATGATTCCGGGGGATACGCTTTGTTCACTCATAGATCAAATCCGGGAGGAGATCAGAGAAGACGTTACCTATTTCGAATTCGCTACGGCCCTGGCATTCCTGTATTTTGCCCGGTGTGAGGTGGATATGGGGATTATTGAAGTGGGTATGGGGGGGAGACTCGATGCTACAAACCTCGCATCTCCCAAGGTTTCAATAATAACCAATATTTCCATGGAACATCAGCAATATCTGGGTAATGACCTGAAATCAATTGCCGCTGAAAAAGGAGGAATCATAAAGGCAGGGGGCGTGTGCATAACGGCAGCCAAAAATCGTAAAGTCATCGACACCCTTGAGAAAATATGCTGTCAGAGAGAGGCTGTGCTATATAGAGTAGGCGGGGATATAAGAATCAGGAGGTCTGGAAGCGGATTTTTTTCCTACTATGGAATTAATAAGCGCTACGATGGTCTCACTCTTGCTCTCACCGGCAGGCACCAGATTGAAAACGCAGCTCTGGCCCTTGCGGCCGTTGATCTTCTGACGGCAAAAGATCTGTCCATCGATGACAGCTCTGTGGTTGAAGGGTTACGGGATGTCCGGTGGGAGGGGAGACTGGAACTTGTCTCCCGTGATCCCCTGATTGTGTTAGACGGCGCGCATAATCCCGCTGGGATCTCATCCCTGTGTAACGCTCTGGTGGAAGACTTTTCTTGCCGGAGGTTGATAGTCGTGTTCGGCGCGCTTCGTGATAAAGACTACGCCGGAATGTTAAAGAGATTGCTTCCCTTGGCGGACACACTCATACTGACCCGACCGAAAGAGGAGAGGGCCGCACTTTCCGAAGATTTATTGTCGGTAGCTGCACTGCATCATAGACATATTGAGGTGGTCGGCGATCCGGGAGAGGCCCTTGCCAGGGCCCGCTTTCTTGCCGGAGCGGGCGACCTTGTGTGCGTTACGGGTTCACTCTATCTTGTGGGAGAGATAAAAAAACATCTGTGTTTTGACCTTCCGAAAAACAGGTTTATGTGATAGTAAATACAACCTGTTGGCGTTGGAGATCTTGCCTGGGAGATGCTTTGTGCGAAAAGGATGTATGCTGCTTTCCATGTTACTATGTTCATTTCTCTACGGGGATTTTTCCTTTGCCTCCGTGCGGGATATGCCGGAACGGGTGGATATAGAAGCGGACAGCCTGGCATATGACAGCGATACCGAAACATATCGGGCCAGTGGGAATGTCGTTATCACCTTTGATAGCGGTTACATTAAGGCCGATGATGTCATACTGGATAAGATGACGAGTGAAGCCACCGCCGAGGGGCATGTCTTTATCAAGAGTGGTAAGGATATACTTGAAGGGGAAAAGGTGAGATTTAATATTACCGACGATACGGGAACCATATCTGGCGGGAAGGTGTTTTTTGACAGGAACCACCTCTACCTGCGAGGGGAAACCATTGAGAAGAAGGGCGAGGCGACATATTTCCTGAAGAGCGGCCAGGCAACGACATGTGACGGTGAAAATCCAGACTGGAGGTTTACCGGCAGAGAATTAGAGGTTACCACTGACGGATATGGAACCGTCAAGCACGGGACCTTTCAGGTGAAAGGTATCCCCATCCTCTATATCCCCTATCTTATATTCCCCGCTAAAACTACGAGACAGACGGGCTTGTTGTTCCCCCGTATCGCCTATTCGCGTGACAAACTGGGGTGGGATGTCGGGATTCCGTTTTACTGGGCTGTTTCGGAGAATGTCGATGCAACCTTTTATCAGCGCTATATGGACAAAAGAGGATTCCAGGAGGGAGCGGAACTGCGGTATATTGTCAGTAAAGATTCGTACGGCATGCTGTATGGCGATTATCTCCACGATACCATGGAAGTGTCGGATTCCGGAGAAGATGTTTTTCTGCGCAGGGACTGGAAAAATAATAATAATCGATGGTCGTATTATCTGGATCACATGACAACATTCAGTCCGGGTTTTTACCTGAAGACAGATATAAAAAAGGTGTCGGACAGATGGTATTTCAGAGATTTCGATTCATACAATTATTATATGGCGCATTACAAAGAGAGCAATACACGAAAATTCGACGGCGTTTCGTTCGATGGTGATAAATCTCTGACTTCGCTGAACTCAACGGTTCGTCTTGTAAAGGACTGGAGCCTGTTTAACGCGACCGCCCTTATGGAATATACGGATAATTTCCAGAGCTATTCCAATGATGAGACATTGCAAAAATATCCGGAAGTTACATTTACGGGTATACGGCAGCCTGTCCTTGAGTCTCCCCTCGATTTTGAACTTGAATCATCGTATGGCTATTATTACAGGACTACAGGATACAGCGGGCAACTCCTTGATCTCTATCCGGTGTTTTCATTGCCTCTGGGGTTTAGTGATTACCTTGAGTTTACACCATCTCTCGGTCTGAGAGAGACAGGGTGGAGAAGCTCATATGGCGGTGATACCGTGGGTGAGAAGGATATAAATGGAAGCCGCGAAATGTACACCATAGGCGCGACCCTTTCCAGTGAAGTGTACAGGGTGTTTGATGTGGGAGGACAGGTTGTAGACAAGATACGTCATGGCTTCAGACCGGAATTAGCATACACGTATATTCCGTATGTGGATCAAGAGGACGTCCCCGATTTTCTAAGTAATATAACGGAAACAAACAGTATGACCTACTCGCTCACCAATATATTTATTGCCAGATTAAAGGATGAGAGTGGGGGTATTACCTACAGGGAATTTCTTAAGCTGAAATTGAGTCAGTCTTACAATATCAAAGAAGCGAGAAGAGATATCAACGGATCTTCAGGAGAAAGGAGACCATTGGGCACTGTAAGCGCCGAACTTGATTTTGCTCCCTTTCAGTATTTTTCGCTTGATGCCGACGCCCAGTTTGACGTCAATTCGGGTGAATGGAAAAAACTCAATTCACGTTTCGATATACGTGACCACCGTGGCGATGTTCTGACCGCGGAGTACAGATATACGCAAGATTCAGTGGAAGAGATAAATCTTTCTCTGAAGGCGAGGACTACAGAGCGCCTTGATCTGATCTATGTCTTGAAGAAGAATGAACTCGACAGTCAAACGCTTGAAGCTACGTATGCCATAGATTATCACAAACAGTGCTGGGGTGCGGAGTTCAGCTATTCAGATTCACCTGACGACAGAAGATTTATGGTGATCTTTTCTCTCTATGGCCTTGGTAAGATCGGAAGCTTGACAGGGAGGTCACTGGAATGGTAATAATTTTTTGGATTTTTCCTTGACAAATACGTCATAATTACATATCCTCCGCCTCTTTGAGTATAAGATATAGGTGAATTTATGAAGACATATAGTGCCAAGAAGGAAAGCGTTGTAAGAGACTGGTATATTGTGAATGCTGACGGTAAAGTGCTGGGCAGGCTTGCCGCCGAGATTGCAAGACGTCTGAGAGGGAAACATAAACCCGTCTATACCCCGCATATTGATACCGGGGATTTTATAGTTGTGGTAAATGCGGATAAGGTTTCCTTTACGGGTAAAAAGCTTACCGATAAGATCTACTATCGCCACAGCGGTTATCCGGGAGGGCTGAAATCAACGACAGCAAGCAAGATGCTGGCAGAGAAACCGGAAGAACTTTTGCGCATCGCCGTCAGGGGGATGCTTCCGAAAAACAATCTGGGAAGGCAAATGCTGACGAAGCTTAAAGTGTACAAGGGTGATAAACACCCGCATAAGGCCCAGATGGCCACGCCGCTGGAAGTATAGATCAGGAGAGAGAAAATGTCAGTAAAGAGTTATTATGCTACAGGTAAGCGGAAGTCCTCGATAGCGAGAGTATGGATGAAAGAGGGAAGCGGGGCCTTTGTAGTCAATAAAAGGACTTTTGATGATTATTTTACCCGTGATATATTAAAGAGATTGATATTACAGCCTCTCGATATGACCGAGAAAACAGATAAGTTTGATTTCTATATCAATGTCAACGGGGGGGGGAACTCCGGTCAGGCGGGTGCTATCAGGCATGGTATATCCAAGGCCCTTGTGGAGTATGATGAAGAATTAAAATCTGTTCTCAAGAAGGCCGGTTTTCTTACAAGAGATGCCCGGGTAAAAGAGAGGAAGAAATACGGCCAGCCCGGTGCGAGAAAGAGATTCCAATATTCCAAGAGATAAAATCAGTAATACACAGAGGGGGCTATGGCCCCCTTTTTTATTCGGAGGCAGTTTTCATGTTGAAGGTGGGTATTTACGGGGGAAGCGGGTACACCGGCCAGGAACTGTTGCGGCTTTTAATCGGTCACCCCGATACGGATATTGTTGCCATCACTTCGAGGAAATTCAAGAATCTTGCAGTCTCTGAAGTATACCCGGCATTTGCCGGCATGACGGACCTGAAATTCGTGGACTCGTCTCCTCAGCAGCTTGTGTCTTCCTGTGACGTCGTATTCCTTGCGGTTCCGCACGGAGAGGCCATGACAGTCGCCCCGGTCTTTGTTGCAGCTGGTGTAAAGGTTATAGACCTCAGTGCTGATTTCCGCCTGAGAGATGTGTCGGTATATGAGGAGTGGTATACAAGACACACCTCTCCCGATCTCGTGCAAGAAGCCGTCTATGGTCTCCCCGAGTTGTACCGAAATGAGCTGAAGGATGCGAATCTTGTTGCCAATCCCGGGTGTTACCCTACGAGTATCATCCTGGGGGTCGCTCCCTTGCTGCGAGATGGGATGATTGACCCTTCATCGATTATAGCGGACTCAAAATCGGGTGTAAGCGGTGCCGGGCGTGATCTGCAGCTTGGCTCGCTCTTCTGCGAAGTGAATGAAGGGTTCAAGGCGTATAAGATAGGCTCACACCGTCACACCCCGGAGATAGAGCAGGAACTTGGGCGTATCGCGAAGACGGCGTTAACCATTTCCTTTACCCCTCACCTTGTACCGATAAACAGGGGAATCCTGAGTACGATATATGCGGATCTTAATAATGGGATCTCCGCTTCAGAAATATTCGATCTCTATGATAATTTTTACGGGGATGAACGATTTGTACGAATATGCAAGCCGGGCACCCTGCCGAATATCTCTTCGGTCAGGGGTTCCAACAACTGTGATATCGGAATCACTGTTGACGGACGTACCGGAAGGGTGGTCATCGTGTCGGTTATAGACAACCTGGTAAAGGGTGCTTCCGGTCAGGCGGTGCAGAACATGAATCTTATGTGCGGACTCCCGGAGGGCGCCGGCCTGGATCATATATCCCTGTTTCCTTAAAGAACCTGTGACAGTTACCGGAGAGATGACTGTCTGTTACGGATTGGAAGATGATACTATGAACTTGAGACTATATAATACACTGACAAAGAAGAAAGAGAAATTCATTCCCATAAAAGCGGGGGAAATAGGTATCTATGTCTGTGGGATCACGGCGTATGACGTGTGCCATATCGGACATGCCCGATCGGCGGTGGTCTTTGACGTGATTTACAGATATCTGAAATATAGCGGTTACGATGTAAACTATGTAAAGAATTTCACCGATGTTGATGACAAGATTATCGGGAAGGCAAATGCGGAAGGGACTGATATATACGGGATATCGGAGAGGTATATAAAGGAACATAACGAAGATATGGATCACCTTGGAGTGGTCAGGCCTACGGTAGCGCCCAAAGCGACTGAGAACATAATGGGGATGATCCGGCTTATAGACGCCCTTATGGAAAAGGGTTTCGCCTATGTTGTCGATGGTGATGTGTATTATTCGGTTGAAAAATTTAAAGGATACGGCAAGCTGTCCGGCAGGGGTCTGGATGATATGCTTGCCGGAGCCAGAATAGATGTGGATGAAAAGAAGAAGAATCCCTTCGATTTTGTGCTGTGGAAGTCCAGCAAGGAGGGAGAACCCTGGTGGAACAGTCCTTGGGGAAGGGGCAGACCGGGGTGGCATATAGAATGTTCCGTTATGAGTCAGAGATTCCTTGGAGATACCTTTGATATCCATGGTGGTGGTGAAGACCTGATCTTTCCACATCACGAGAATGAGATAGCCCAGTCCGAGGGTGCCACGGGAAAGCCCTTCGCGAACTACTGGATACACAACGGCTTCATAAAGATTGACAGCGAGAAAATGTCAAAATCTCTCGGAAACACCCTTACCATAAAAGAGATATTGACCGCCTACCACCCGGAAGTGGTGAGATTTTTTATCCTTCAGAGTCATTATAAAAGTTATATCGATTTTTCAGATGCCTCCATCGCCGAGGCACGAGTGGGCATGGGGAGATTTTATGCCACACTGAAAGGGATAAAGGATGCACTTGATGAAGCCGTGGATTTCTCAAACTCTTCCGAAAAAGATCTTTCCGGAGAAGACGAGGAGGTGTGGGGGAAAGTGAGCACCCTTCCTGACAGATTCAAAGAGGCCATGGATGATGATTTTAACACCGCCATGGCTATGGGTTACCTGTTTGACACGGTTCGGATTATCAACGGATATATCTCAAAGAATTCTGCACCTACCAGAGGATCGCTTTTTGTCCTGAACGAAGCAAGGAAACAGATCAGGGAGGTGGGTAAGGTGCTGGGGTTGTTCCTGGAAGATCCGGATGAATACCTCGAAAAAGACAAAGAGAGAGAGATCAGAAAGTCGGGTCTGGATGTGGAAGAAGTGGAGCGGCTGATTGATGAGCGGAAAAGGGCACGGGAATCGAAAGATTGGGGCCGCGCTGATGAATTGAGAGATCTGTTGGCCGCCAGAGGAATTGTCCTCAGGGACACGCCGACTTCCACCACCTGGAAGTTAGAATAAGGAGATATCTTCCCGTACACTCGTCCATGATTGTACAAATTTCCATTAGTGTAAAATGTTTCTGAAAAAGCTTTGCTTTTGTTCCGAGAGTCTTACAGATGGGCTTCTCATTCTATGACTATATCCACAATTTCAAACTCCCTGACACCACCCGGAGTGTTGGCCTTAACTTCATCCCCTACTTCTTTTCTGAGGAGCGCCTTGCCTATAGGGGAAGTGACGGATATCTGGTTCCGGCTCATGTCCGACTCAAAGGGTCCTACGAGCTGATAGCGGGTCACCTCTCCCGTGTTCGCATCCTCTATCGTAACGGTCGACCCGAATACGACCATCTCATCGGTCAGATCCTTCAGATCGACAATCGTTGAGCTCGCCAGGTTGTTTTCTAACTCCTGAACCTTCCCCTGGATAAAGGACTGTCTCTCTTTGGCCGCAGCGTATTCTGCATTTTCCGAGATGTCACCGTGAGCCCTGGCTTCTTCGATATCCCGTATATTTGCCGGCACTTCAACCTTCTTCAGATGGGCCAGTTCTTTTTTTAATCGCTCAAATCCTGCGCGTGTTATAGGAAACTTGTTCATTCGTCTCATCCCCGGGCTTTCGACCGCCGAGCCCTGTAATAAAATAACAATGCACAGAGTCGGCACCACTCAACTCCATGCACTGGTATTCTCATACACTATCCCTTCTGTTTTTTCAATGTATTTGGATGGTGTTTGTTGCTCGTCATTCAATTGCATACGGATGATACCCCGGAAGAAAAGGCGGTATCGGATAGCTTATTGTTTCTTCAAAATATTCCTGGCGATATGGCGAATCTCCTGAGAGAGTCTTCCCTGTGGATGTTTTACCATTACGGGGATAAGGTCTCTGGCGCTATCCTCTATCTCCTCCAGGTAACCAAGGTTTCCCGCGTGTTTTACCTCTATCGACAGAACCCTCTTTGACACTTCCTGTATCCTGCTGATAATCGGTTCGGCACTGCGCTCGTCTCTCACCCGGTTGATTACAAGGTAGGGGGTAAAGCCGGATACGGCCTTGCTTATAATAGGCAGGTCGTGTGGATGGGTTTCGTGAATCCGTTTCAACAGTTCATTGATCGTTTTTACCCGTGAGCCATTCCGTGACAGGGTGGCTTCATGGACAATCTTTTTCAAGGCACTGTTTTTGCTGATTATATCTTGGGAGTTGCTTCCCAGTAGCAGATTAAGCTTCCTGAATAGAGACACCTTGATGAAATTATACGCGTCCAGATATGATGCCGGATCGCAGGTTGTCAATACAATCCCGCAGTCCGATGCGAGGAAGAAATCGAGCATGTTATACGAGGTATCGCCCCCCAGATCCAATATTATGTAATCGGCATCGATCTGCTGTATGGCCTTGAGCAGTTTCAGCTTCAGGGAAGAATGTATATTTGCGGAGCCCAGTTGTGAACTGTCGCCCCCCAGCAACTGCAATCCGTACCTGCTTTGTACCAATGCTTCTTGCAGCGTTGGTACTTTTCGGTTCAAAAAATCATTGATATTCCAGCGCAGGCTGGTTTCACCCAAGTAGAGGTGGAGATTAGCACCTCCGAGGTCAAGATCGATGATGACGGTCTTCCCCACGGATGAGAGCAACAGTGCCAAGTTAGTGGCAAAAATGCTCTTGCCTATTCCCCCCTTAGCCCCTCCGACTGCGATCACTTTCTTGCGGTTTCTTTGGTTGTCTGTAGACATTGGCAAAGCACCCCTTTGTTTCGTGCGCCGAGTTTTGTATTGCAATTTGTCGGCAAGGCTTTAGACACGCCTTATAGAACGAGTATCCTCCTCCCTGAGATTAGCCAACCAGGTCGGCCGAGACTCCTGAAAGAGCTGCCCAGAGATTTATTCTCTCAGCAGGTCACGTTGTCTTTTAAAGACATATTTTATAATCGTTTCTCTGTCGTTTTCCGGTATGTCGACGAATCTGGCAGCGATACTGTATCGCCCTTTTGCGTCCGATTGTGCTGATGACGTTACCTTTCCTAATAGATGCACGCATACCTGGGAAGACAGGGGTAAGAAAATCCTGAGGGCGACAGTGTCATTGAGGAGAAACGCCTGATCGGCGAAGAATCGAATGCCGGATCCACTGATATTGATTCTGTCTTCCACCGTTTTATATTTCTTGACCTCCTGATTTTTCAGTATATCCAGTATCCGGTTCACTTGGAGACTTGTCCGGTACTGGAGTTCGTAGAGTAATTTCAGGTTTTCATCTTCGATTTCAGGGACCTGAATAAGCTCTCCAAAGATATCCTTAAAAATTTTACGGGTATTTTCATGATCTATATGAGAAATCTTTGCATAATCGATTGTCAGTATATCCTCGACTCTCGTATTACTCCTTTTATCTTCCTGCAGGGCCTTTATTTCTATTTCGGGAAAATTCTTTGAGTCGGTAATGCTGTATGGCGGACTGCTTCCTGACACATAAATATGCCTGCCGAAGGGAAGCGTCATTTTTTTGTCGGTATCAAGAGTGATGACAATACTGGTATCAGAGCAGCGCTTCACATAACCGGTGGTTCTGATGGCCTTATCATCGTAAGCAAATTTTACGTCCAGCGTATCTCCTGTCTGTATTCCATGATGCGCATCTCTACCCATATCTAACCGAATCCCCTTTTTGATGACATTAAATATGCAGTTTTTATGCCAGATATCGTTCCCCAGTCGTGTGTGTGATACATCTGAAAGGTGAGTTCCTCGTGAGACGCCTTTGCCTGTCTTGCTATTCAGCTATTGACTATTGGGCTTTTTTTAAGTACATGAATAACCGGTTTTTAAATGCTAGGCAAAATAGCTACGGTATGTATTTTTGGATTATACGAGAAATGATGGCGGGTTCGCAAATCTCCGGGAGGTGCGGGCACTACACGCTTTTCCCGTTTTCATCGTGGCACGGTTTGCTGATCAACCAAGTCATTTTTCAGCATATTCGCCTCTTGAATCTAACCTTGAGACGATACCATGAATTAATTCTCTACGAGACTGTCAGCCATGACAAAAGGAAAAATATTAATCGCCGAAGATAACGATCTCAGCAGAGATAATCTGTCGGAGTTGTTGTCCATGGAAGGGTATGAGGTCAAGGCCGTC
>JAFGQD010000090.1 GCA_016935875.1 Deltaproteobacteria bacterium | reverse complement strand
GATTCCTGACGGATTTACGCCCGGAAGTGATGTGGCAAATCTGTCCGTGCTGGGATACGATCCGAAAAAGTGCCATACCGGTCGCGCGCCATTGGAAGCAGCGAACATGGGCGTGGATCTGGCTCATGATGATGTGGCCTTTCGCTGCAATCTCGTAACCCTCGGTTCAACTGATGGTAAGACCTTTATAGAAGATTTTACCTCCGGTCACATATCATCTGAGGAGTCAACGCAGATTATCGATACTCTCCAGAGCGAACTGTCTTCTCCCGTTATCGATTTCTATCCCGGTGTCGGATACAGACACCTGATGGTGTACAAAGGCGGACCTATCTCGCTGGAGACAACTCCTCCTCACGATATCGTTGGAGAGCCGATTGACGGCTGGCTCCCCAAGAGGAAAGGATCGGAGGAAATCAGAAACCTCATGGAACGTTCTCGCAATATACTGCGGGATCACCCCGTAAACCTCGCCCGTGCATCGAAAGGCAGGAAAACCGCCGATTCAATCTGGCTGTGGGGAGAGGGGAGGGCACCCAGGATGGAGTCCCTGACAGCCAGATATAGCGGCATGAAAGGCGGTGTCATATCAGCCGTCGATCTCGTTATGGGGATTGGAGTCTATGCGGGTCTTGAGATCCTCCGTGTTGAAGGTGCTACCGGTTATACGGATACGAACTACAGGGGAAAGGCTCAGAAGGCCCTCGAATATCTCAGGGACGGTAATTTTGTCTTCCTTCACGTGGAGGCCCCGGACGAGATGGGGCACGAGGGAGACATAAGGGGAAAGATCCGGGCCATAGAGGATTTTGACAAAGACGTAGTGGAAACGATATTATCGGGAATAGATGATCTGGGGGACTTCAGAATTATTGTGTTGAGCGATCATCCAACTCCGATAAGCCTGAAGACACATGCAGCGGATCCGAGTCCCTTCGCGGTGTTATCTTCCATTGACGGAGAAAATATCGCAAACGGCGGTGCATATAATGAAACAACAGCTAAAAATACTGGTATTATGGTTTCTCCCGGTCATTTGTTAATGGATTACTTTATAGGAGACTGGAAGGGGTTTGTTGAAGAAAAAAGGTGAGTTCAGGATAAGGGTAATCTATGCCGATACAGACAATATGGGCATAGTATATCATGCCAATTACATAAAATGGTTCGAGGTAGGCCGGACGGAACTGATGCGTGAAATCGGCATTGTGTACTCCGAATTGGAGTTATCGGGATATAAAATGCCCGTAACAAAGATCGGATGCCACTACCTTTCTCCTGCGAGATATGATGATGTGGTGGTGATTGAGACAGCGATAACCAACCTACGGCGGGCCAGCGTCAGGTTTGATTATGTTATACGCGATGAAAAGAAAGAGCGGATTCTTGCCGAGGGATTTACGCTGCATCCCTTCATAAACAATAAGGGGAAGATAGTAAGGGTGCCGCGTTATATAGTTGATAAGATAAAGGAAATGTAGGTACTCACGGTGGCTGCGTGAGTACCTACCACGAAACAACAAAAGGAGATCGTTAATAATGGCAAAAAAGTTGACACAGAAAGAACTGGAACAACCGGACGAGTTTCATACCATTGGATGGCACGTCCTGGAGTACATATCCGAACACAGGAAAAAGTTTTACGCGGGCGGGGCTGCTGTCCTCCTCATTATTATCCTGTCAGGAGGGTGGTATGTTCACAACTTGAATTATGAGAACAAAGCCGAGCGCGTGTATTCGACGGCGTATAATTCGTATGCCCTGCCGGGCAACTCCGGCGATATGAAGGACTCGTATCTGAAAGCGTCTCAGATATACGAGAGTCTCGTAGTGGAATATCCTGATAGTCGTGCAGCCACACTTTCTTATTATAATATGGGGAATATCTACTTTAATATCGGCGAAACAGAAAAATCCATCGAGGCCTATAAGACATTTCTTAAAAAGTCCGAGAAAGACGATATACTGATCGCCCTTGCTTACTACGGGTTGGGGTATTGCTACGAAAAGAATGAAGATTATGATAATGCCCTGAAGTCTTTCGAAGACTCTAACAAACTCATAAAGGGGACGCGATTTGAATCTATCAATTACGCCAACATGGGAAGAATATACGAAAAGATGGGCAAACAGAAGGAAGCGTTGGAATTTTATCAAAAGACTGTTGAAGAGATTAACGATCCACTTATGGAAATGTTGGTGAAGAGCAGAATAGTGGCTCTCAGTTAGGTTGAAAGGTTACACGATATGAAAGAACTGATGTCAGGAAATGAGGCAATAGCGAGGGGGGCATATGAGCATGGAATAACCTTTGCTTCCGCGTATCCCGGAACCCCGAGCACAGAAATAATGGATGCATTTGCCAAATATGATGGTGTGTACGCCGAGTGGTCCCCGAATGAAAAAGTTGCCCTCGAGGTGGGAATAGGGGCTGCACTGGGAGGCGCACGGGCCCTTGTGGTAATGAAACATGTGGGCGTTAACGTGGCCGCTGATCCTCTCTTTACCGTGAGCTACACCGGTATCGAGGGAGGACTGGTCATCATCAGCGCGGATGATCCGACCATGCACAGCTCCCAGAATGAACAGGACAACCGGAACTATGCACGCTCGGCCAAGATCCCGATGCTTGAGCCTTCGGACAGCAGCGAGGCAAAGGAATTTATAAAGATCGCCTTCAGGATCAGCGAAGAGTTTGACACGCCCGTTTTTCTCAGGAGCACCACACGGGTCTCACACTCCAAATCCGTTGTCGAACTGGAAGAACCGGAAGCCAGAGAAGAAAAAAGGGGCACCCGGTATGATCCGTCAAAATATGTGATGGTTCCCGCCATGGCAAGACCGCGAAGGATTGAAGTTGAAAAGAGGATGGACAAGCTCCTGAAGTTTGCGGAGACCTTCTCCGAAAACAGGATAGAGATAAACGATACCAAGGTCGGAATCATAACGGCCGGGATGCCGTATAACTACTCGAAAGACGCTTTCCCCGACTATTCATATCTCAAACTGGGCATGGTTCACCCCCTTCCCCGCGGCCTGATCAGAGAGTTCGCATCGAAGGTGGAGAAGATCTACGTTGTTGAAGAGCTTGACCCCTTTATTGAAGAACAGGTAAAGGCAATGGGCATAGAGGTTGTCGGCAAAGAGGTATTCCCCTATACAGGTGAATTTGATCCCGGTATTGTGGAAACCGCAATTACAGGCAATCATACGGGTGAATATGATCCAAGTATAGTGGAAACCGACATTACAAGCAATGGAGGGGTGGGGACGGATCTTCCGACCCTTGCACTCCCCTCGAGACCCCCGAATCTCTGCCCCGGCTGTCCCCACCGAGGACTTTTTTATGTCCTGGGAAAACTGAATGTGTTTGTGACGGGTGATATCGGGTGTTATACCCTTTCTTTCATGAAACCCCTTAAAGGGATGGGTTCATGTATCTGTATGGGGGCCAGCATAGGGATGGCTCACGGTATGGATAAGGTCATTGAAGAGAAGGGAAAGGTTGTGGGAGTACTTGGTGATTCCACCTTTATCCACTCGGGCATCACGCCCCTTCTGAACATGGTCTACAACAAAAGTAATGCGGTTGTTGTCATATGTGACAACAGCACAACCGCAATGACGGGGATGCAGGAACATCCCGCAACAGGATTCACCCTGCAGGGCGAAGTGACTAAAAAACTTGATTTTGTTAAACTTGCAGAGGTGCTTGGCATAGAGAACGTAAGGGTTGTTGACCCCTTTGATATAAAAAACACGAGGAGTGTAATAAAAGAGGAACTCTCCAGAGAAGGACCCTCTCTCGTTATATCAAAGGCGCCGTGTGCTCTACTCGCCGTGAAACAAAAGGCGATCGGCAGAACACCTTTGACGATTGATCCGGACAAGTGCACCGGCTGCAGGGCTTGTCTCGGACTGGGATGTCCTCCGATCTCATGGAAAAAGCTCGAGGATATGGATATAAAGATAGAAAAGAAGACAAAAAAGCAGGATGGAATAGCCATAATAGATTCCTCGTTCTGTAATGGGTGCACCCTGTGCCAGCAGTTGTGCAGTTCCGGAGCCATAGGGGAGGTTGTGGGAGATGAATGAATCTGTGAAGAGCGTACTGCTGGTTGGTGTAGGCGGACAGGGGATCATACGGGCGAGTGACATACTTTCCGCCGTCATGATGAAAGCGGGTTTTGATGTAAAGAAGAGTGAAGTGCATGGAATGGCTCAGAGGGGGGGATGTGTAAGCAGTCATGTGAGATTCGGCCGAAAGGTATATTCGCCTATGGCCAAGGAGGGGGACGTCGATATTCTGGTTTCCTTTGAAAAGCTTGAGACCTTGAGATACCTTAAATCCCTGAAGACCTGCGGGAAGGTTATTATCAATAATGAAGAGGTATATCCGCCGTCGGTAAACCTTGGAGAAGCCGAATATCCAAGTGATGCAATAGATTTTATAAAAAAATACTTTAAGGATGTAAAAGTGGTTGATGCAATCGCCATGGCCCTCCGATCGGGAGACAAAAGGATGGTCAATACAGTTATTCTGGGGGTACTGTCTTCATATCTGGATATAAAAACCAGCGTATGGGAGAATGTCCTGGAAGAGAGCTTTCCCCCGAAGATACTGAAGGGAAATATAGAGGCCTTCAGACTGGGGAGGGGAGTATAGGAGAGCATGCGAAAGATTGCCAACGGATTGATTTCCCTTTTTCTGGCTGTTCTTGTGATCTTCCCCTGTCATGCCAGAGGGGACGATCTGCGCGACTGTGAAAAGCAGCTTGAGTTTGCGGAAGCCCTTTTAGAGCAGGCCGATTTCTACAGGGCTATCGGTGAATACAAGAGATTGATATTCCTCTGTCCGGCCGCTACGTCGCTTTGTGAAAAGGCCTATTTCAAAATAGGCGTCAGCTATTTCAGAGCGAAGGAGTGGCAGAAAGCGATCGAGGTGTTTACCCCTTTCCTCGGAAGTTTTCCCGACAGCCAGATGGCCGGAGAGGCAATGTATCTTATGGGGATGAGTGAAAAAAATCTCTCGCAATATAATGAAGCGCTTCGAACCTTCGATTACATTATTCAGACTGAAATCGGTGAATACAAGGCGAGAGCAGTCTATCAGAGCGCTCTTGTCCTTGTGGATATGGAGAAATGGGAGAGGGCAGGGGAGATGTTTTCGAAGGTCCCCGGAGAAAGCAGTCTGTACGGCTCCGCAGGTGTATTCTCGGAAGGCCTTGAGAATATCGGCAATATTCCCCATAAATCCCCCTCTGTTGCGGGAACGTTGGCAGCCATTCTACCTGGCGCTGGACATCTGTATACTCAGAGACCAAGGGATGCCCTTGTTTCGTTCATTCTGAACGGCGTGTTTATCTGGAGCGCCGTGGAACTTTTTAGCGACGAAAAGTATGTTACCGGTGGCATTGTCACCTTTTTTGAACTTGGATGGTACGGTGGCAATATATACAGTGCCGTCAGCAGCGCCCACAAATTCAACCAAAGATCCCAAAGAGAATTTCTGCAGGGGCTCAGAGACAGAACCAGCCTTTCATATCTGCATGACAACGATAATGAGTGTGATTATCTTATGCTAAGCATGAATTTCTAATTATAACATGATGAAATATCTCCTAAATATTGCCATAGTCCTTGTATGGCTCATTATGGGGACATCTATCGGAATGGGTGCCGGCGATTCCTTTGAGCCATGGGAGTTTGGTAAGGCGAAAAGCAGAACCGGGGCACGGTCCGATGTGTACCAGGAGAATATTTCCCTGCCATCCCAAGCCGTTATGACCGGTCTGAGCTTCTTTTCGAACTATATATCAAAGGTTGATGGAGACCGGTGTCCCATGTATCCAACCTGTGCTTCATACAGCCGCCAGGTAGTAAGAAAGCATGGATTTTTTATGGGTATTTTTATGACTGCGGACAGGCTTATTCACGAAGGCAATGAGATGGATTATGCTCCCCTTATACAAGTAGGCGATAGTGTGAGATTTTATGATCCCGTACACTGGAATGACTATTGGTGGTACGACAGAAAAAGTCTTGAAAAATAACCAATAGCTAATAAATCATATAGATTAGTATGGATACCTCACTTTCCTGTTACGAAAAGCCATGTCCATCACCGCTTTCCTCATAACGATCAATGTAGCGCCGAAACGTCCATGTGCACCCCCCAGTAACCGGGCTGCTTCTTCGTGGTTTAATCGATCTTCCGTCCATGCACCACAAGCATCTTCAAATCTCATTTTTAAGTCTACGAGCAACGCACAGACAGGCCGGGTCTCCTAAAATATCTTTATCCGTCTCATAGGCCACCTCCTGGTGACCCATCCTAACCGGACATATTCCGTGCTTCTAACAGCTAAAACAATGAACTTGACACTAAAGACTATTTAACTTAAAATTTCAATAAATACGCTTACAATTGCTTTTCAATTACTCAATAGCGTCTTTTGATCATTCAACTCACGGCAACTTCTCAATTCCTACCCGATGCTCATGCATTGAGAACTCAATGGGAATCTCGACAGTCAAAACAGCTTAAAAAAATGAGGTACGTTTCCCATGGCTGGAAGATCTAGATTTTTGAGATTATCACTCTGTATTTTTTCATTTGCCGCTGTGATCGGATTTTCCGAGACGGCTTTTGCTACCAACGGTATGCAGGTCATTGGTCTCGGCCCCCTCATGCGTTCGATGGGAGGCGCTGGGTCGGCGCTTCCACTGGATACCGCAGCTATCATGGTCAATCCAGCGGGCATGAGCGAGTTGGATGGTAGGATCGATTTCGGTGTGGTGTTGTTTGTTCCCGATTCGAAATACAAGGTCACGCATATCCCTTATTTTGGAGGTATGCCGGTCAAGGAAAGCTCAGATACCGGCTCTGCAACGATGCCATGCTTCGGACTGGTTATCCCCATCAATGACCGACTCCATTTCGGGGTAGGGGCATACGGAATGGCCGGAATGGGAGTGGATTACGCGGTCTCTCTATACGGCAATGTTGTCTATACCAACTTCGATATGATGAAATTCGCTCCGGCTCTTTCATACCGCATTAACAAGATGGTTTCCATCGGCGTAGCATTAAATCTTGACTACGCGACTATGGGGTATAATGCTGGGCTGACAGGCCTTGGCACAATCGTTCCACACGATAAAAACAGTCAGTTAGGGTATGGATTCCAGGCTGGCGTTCTGGTCAAGCCCACCAATCAGTTTTCCGTTGCATTTTCCTATATCAGTAAACAGACGTTTCCCGACTTTGAGTTCAACACAACTGCCGGGAAGGACAAACTGGATTTCGACCTGCCCCAAAACGTTATCTTGGGATTCGGGTACAAGATTACTCCGAAACTACGGATTGCTGCCGATATCAAGTGGATCAATTGGGACAATACCATGAAGGATGGACCCAAATATACCAAGAACAGTTCGAGCAGTGGCTCCTGGAACTGCAACTGGGACAACCAGTGGGTATATGCCATTGGTGTGGAATATGATGCCACGAACACCATGAAGCTGCGCGTCGGTTACAATTACGGTGCCAACCCCCTTCCCACCGGTCAGGCCTTTGAGGCCATAGCGTTTCCGGCTATTCAGGAGCATCATTACACTGCGGGGATCGGAGTGGCGATGACCGAGTGTTTGGACTTGAATTTAGGGGTTATGTATGCGCCTGAGGTGACGATGAGCGGCGCCAATCCGGCTCAGGGGATTGCATCCTACGAAACCTCGCTGAATGAATACAGCTTCGACATCGGGTTGGCTTACAGATTTTAAATGACAGGGTGTGACGGAGGTTTGTCATGAAAAGACTCGATACTTCACATAAAACCTACCTTAAAGAAAAATTCGGTTCCAGGGCAACCTTTGACAAGATTGAAAGAAAACTGTACGGACATGATATTGCAGCGGTTCCGAGCCTCATCAAACCGCTGATTGGAAACACAATGCCTGATGCGGTCGTCCAGCCCGTCGACGATGACGAATTGGCGGATCTGATCCGCTGGTCGCGAGACAATGAGGTGCCCCTGACACCGCGCGGAAAGGCCTCCTCAGGATACGGCGGCGTTCTTCCCGTCAAGAAGGGAATCGTGGTCGATTTTTACCGGATGAATCGTATTATAGCTATCGATGAAGCGGCACAGACGGCAACGGTCCAGGCCGGTGTAGTCTGGGAAAAGCTTGATAAGGAACTGGAGCGCCACGGACTTACGCTGAAAACCTATCCCTCCAGCTATCCGGGTTCCACCGCCGGGGGATGGCTGGCTCAGGGTGGCGCCGGTATCGGATCCTATGAGGCCGGATGGTTTCGCGATGTTGTCGTCAGCGCGCGTATTGTCCTTCCCGATGGTACGATACGGGATTTCAGCGGCCAGGATCTCGATC
This sequence comes from Deltaproteobacteria bacterium, assembly GCA_016935875.1. GTDB lineage: Bacteria > Desulfobacterota > Syntrophia > Syntrophales > UBA2210 > UBA2210. The sequence goes on along the minus strand of JAFGQD010000090.1, from coordinate 479 downwards.
TGATTTCAGAGGCAGAAGGGATTACCGGCTTTATCAGTGAACTTACGATCAGTGTTCAACCACTGGAGGTGATGGATATCGTGTCGATAGGGTGTCCTGATGCCCACGATCTCCAGGATTTTTTTACCGCCCTGATAGAGGAAGGGCTGTCGATCTGGTCCGTCCTCTTTATCAATCCCCGTATGGCCGAACTAAAAAACAGAGCCCCCCTACAGGAACATATGGGTCATCCCGTTGAGGAACGGGTCCTGCTTCCCGCAGCTTATATCACCACCCTGACCTTCCGGAGAAAAGATCGGGATGAGGTCATGGAAGGACTGGGCAGGCTCATCAAGCGGTGTCAGGCAGAGTTTCTCAGCGACCGGATCGCCGATCATGAATGGAAGAACCGTTTTAAACTGATGATCGTCAAGCGGCTGGGGCCCAGTCTGGTCCCCGCAGAGGTCGTGATTCCGCTGAGAAGTCTCGGAGACGTGATG
>JAFGQD010000001.1 GCA_016935875.1 Deltaproteobacteria bacterium | reverse complement strand
TCCTGTCAGAAGGGATTTCACTATGGTTGTCCGGAATTCATAATCGATGCCGGAGTCCATTATCAGATGTATGCTCTCCGCGATATTATCAACCGCTATGGAGGACCCGGTAACTTCTCCATATTTTTCGGGGGGGGCCTTGACGTCCATGGCTATATAATCCAATAGGTTGTCATCGATCAGTTTTCTCAGGACCTCTGGAAACGATCCATTTGTGTCGATTTTGACCATATAGCCCATTGATCTTATTATTTTTATACATTCAATAAGATCGGGTTGCAGTGTGGGTTCTCCCCCGGTGATGTTTACAGCGTCAAGCTTGCCCCTTCGCTTGTCGAGAAAGCTAAAGACTTCATCGTCTATTATGGTTCTTCTAAAGAGGGAGGGCTCCACAAGTTCCGGATTGTGACAGTATGGACACCTGAAATTGCATCCCTGTGTGAATATCGTAGCGCATATCCTGCCGGGATAATCAATGAGGGAAAACTTCTGGATGTCTCCGATCTTCACCGGATTATACCCGGAATACCTTTCTGGTTCTGAACTCTTCCTGCTTTCCCTTGTTCCACTGTTTTACCGGGCGCAGATAACCGACCACGCGGGAAAAGACTTCACAGGGCGCTTCGCATATCGGGCATGAGGGCTGTTCCCCATTAAGATAGCCGTGATTTGGACACACGCTGAAGGTGGGGGAAAAGGTAAAGTAGGGAAGATGGTATCTGTCACATACCCTGCGCACCAGCACCTTTACGGCGGAAGGATCCTCAATGCGCTCACCCGCATAGATATGGAATACCGTTCCCCCCGTGTATCTGGACTGAATCTCATCCTGGAGATCCAGCGCTTCGAAAATGTCATCGGTGAAGTTTACGGGAAGCTGAGTAGAGTTGGTATAGAACACCTCACGGTCGCTTTCCTTGGTCCCGTTCCCTGTGGCGCAGATAATATCGGGGTATTTCTCTTTGTCTTTTCTGGCGAGGCTGTAAGATGTTCCCTCTGCCGGAGTTGCTTCAAGATTGTAGTTATTCCCGGTTTCCTCCTGGAATTCAAGCAGTCTGTTCCTCATAAAATCGAGTATTCTTTTCGTGAATTCCTGCCCTTCGGGATCGGCTATGTTCTTTCCCGTGAGATTGAGACACGCCTCATTCATTCCCACGAGACCTATTGTGGAGAAATGGTTCTTCCAGTATTCACCAAAACGTTCTTTCACACCTCTGAGGTAGTATTTTGTGTAAGGGTACAGATCCCTGTCGGTGAATTTCTCGAGCACCTTCCTTTTTATTTCCAGACTTTCCTTTGCCATGACCATCAGATGGTCCACCTGTTTGACAAATTCATCTTCCGTTTCCGAAAGATATCCGATTCTCGGCATGTTGATCGTTGTTACGCCGATTGAACCGGTCAGTGGATTGGATCCGAAGAGGCCGCCACCTCTCTTTTCAAGCTCTCTGTTATCTATTCTCAGCCTGCAGCACATGCTTCGAGCATCTTCCGGATTCATGTCGGAATTGACGAAATTTGAGAAGTAAGGCACTCCGTATTTTGCCGTCATTTCCCATAAGTATTCGAGATCGGGATTGTCCCAGTCGAAATCAGCAGTTATATTATAGGTGGGAATCGGGAAGGTAAAGACGCGTCCCTTGGCATCGCCTTCGGCCATTACCTGAAGGAAAGCCCTGTTGAACATGACCATCTCTTCCTGAAATTCCTTGTATGTCTCGTTCCGCGACTCTCCCCCGATAATAACCCCCTGGTCGGCATAATACTTCGGCACCTTTACGTCCAATGTGACATTGGTAAAGGGCGTTTGGAACCCGACACGCGTAGGGACATTTATATTGAAGATAAATTCCTGGAGGGCCTGTTTTACTTCCTTGTACCCGAGGTTGTCGTACCGTATAAAGGGGGCGAGAAGTGTGTCGAAGTTTGAAAATGCCTGCGCGCCGGCCGCCTCTCCCTGAAGCGTATAGAAAAAATTGACAATCTGTCCGAGGGCGCTGCGGAGATGCCTTGCGGGTTTGCTTTCCACTTTTCCGGATGCCCCTTTGAAACCTTCTATCAGGAGGTCATACAGATCCCACCCCACACAATAGACGGAGAGAATGCTGAGGTCATGAATATGGAAATCCCCTTTCATCTGGGCGTCTTTAATTTCATCGGGATATATCTTGTTTAACCAGTAGACCTTACTTACTTCGGATGAAAGGTAATTGTTAAGTCCCTGAAGAGAGTAATCCATATTGCTGTTTTCGTTTATCTTCCAGTCCATCTTCTTGAGATACTGGTCTACGAGATCAACCTCCATCTTATTGGCGATTTCTCTCAGTCTCGCGTGTTGATCTCTGTATATGATATAAGACTTGGCGGTCTTGCGGTATGAAGAAGCAAGGAGCACCTCTTCAACGATATCCTGTATCTCTTCAACGGTCATAATCTTGTTGTCGAAGAGTTTCTCAGCCAGGTTCAGCGCCTTTATGGTAAGTTTTTTTGCTTCTCTTTCGCCAAATTCTTCGGTCGCCATTCCCGCCTTTGCGATAGCGTTCGTGATCTTTGCCGCATCAAACCTCGCCAGACGTCCGTCTCTTTTTCTTATCTTGGTGCGCATCGATATCTCCCCACTCTCTATGTTATATAAACACAACATATTGTGGTCGTATGATAGTCTTAATACTATATGTCGTCAAGAGAAATTTTTCGCAGGATATGGCATTATGAAAAAAAGTGTTGAAAACAGGTCATTTTATTCGATCAAAAAAATGTACGAGCGTTGGATGCTTCTGTAGGAACTGGATGAACGTACTTCTCTTCAGTGGAAAATCTATATTTGTTACTATATGATATTATACATGTGAGAATGATAAGCTGTTTCCATAGTGCCCCGGGAAGGGGGGAAGGAGAAGTTTCCCCCCCCCCTTCGGAGATCTGCGGGTTAATCCTATTTGATCAGATTTTTGGTCTTGAGCCAATCCATGGCCACATCGTGAACCGGTTTGTGGTCTACGTCTACGGCCTTGTTGAGCTGCTGCATCTCTTCCGTGGTCAGGTTATCCGCGACCGGTTTTAATATGGCTTTGATCTCCGGATACTTATCAAGGATTTCCTTCCTGACAACTGGTACGGGATTGTACACGGGGAAGAAAGATTTGTCGTCTTCAAGGTTCATAAAGCCGAAGGCCGCGATTCTGCCATCGGTGGCAAAACCCATTGCGGAATTGACAAGTCCTTTTTTCAATGCCTGGTAGGTAAGACCCACAGACATTTTTTTGACCTGTTTGGCAGGAAGCTTGAAATTATACATTTTCATGATGCCTTTAAATCCGTCAGGGCGTTCCCAAAATTCCGAATCCAGAGCGAATATCAGTTTGTCCGGATTATTAGTGACGTAGACTCCCAGATCGGAGATACTCTTGATTCCGAGTTTCTCAGCTTCCGCCTTACTCATCATCAGGGTATAGGTATTGTTGAACTTGACAGGATCAAGCCAGACAAGATCCTTCTCGGAGTCGGCTTTTTTGACCCAGTCGTAAACCTTCTCGGGAACGGTCATGGTCGCTGTATCTTTCTGCTTGTAATACAGAGTGTATGCCGTGCCCGTATACTCGTAATAGAGGTCGAACTGGGCATTCTCCAGCGATTTTCTGGCGATCACCGACCCAACCCCTGTCTTCAGTGTGACATCAAATCCTTCCTGCTCGAGAAGGATGCTGGCGAGTTCCGGAAGAAGGAGCTGCTCCGTAAAGTTTTTACCGCCCACTATCAGGCTTTTATCCTTGGCAAGG
>JAFGQD010000089.1 GCA_016935875.1 Deltaproteobacteria bacterium | reverse complement strand
CAGTATATAACGATACAGAGGCGCCAGGGCGTACGCCACGATAACGGAATCTATCATGGTCAGGTGATTGGGACAGATAATCCAGGGGCCCTTGTGTTCGTTAAAGAGATCCCGGGCTTTCTTCCTTATTTCGCTCAGGTCTCTTACGCGGTACCCCATGAGCCTTACGGCAATAAACATAAGAGGGCCGACAATAACAACAAACAGGCGCCCCATAAGGTACTGAAGGTGCAGCAGATATTTGGTTGTCCTTTTCATGGATTGTCTTAATTGAAGGTCCCCGCAACAGGTTGCGGGGAATCTCCGACTGTTAAGGATAATTGGTTTGTTATGCGCCCGCTGTTCAGTTCAACTTCTTCTGCAGGACATCCACGGCGTCTCCGATGGTCCTTATCTGATCGGCATCATCATCGTCAATTTCAATGTCAAAAACATCCTCGCACTTGATGATCACATCCACCAGACGTGCGGAATTGACCTTGAGGTCATCCAGTATATGCGTATCCTTTGTCGCGCTCTCCAGCAGAGCCGGATCCTTGACATAGGGTCTGAGAATATTCACCATCTCTTGAAAAATCTGTTTTTCGTCCATTGCTTCTCTCCTTGTACTCTTTATAATATTTGTATTTTTAACGTACTACTCGAAACCGGTTTCACCCTTCCCATTTCTTGAAGACCAGACAGCTGTTCACGTCTCCAAAACCGAAACAGGACTTGGCAATGATTTTCAGCTCCGGGAATTCCATGACCGTGTGAGGGATCTTGTCTCCATACGCCTCGATCTCGGGATGCACATCTTCACAGTTGATGGACGGATGCAAAAAGCCGCCGTGCAACTGCAAGACAACGGCAACACTCTCAATCGCTCCCGCCGCTCCGAGACAATGACCGATCATCGATTTGGTGGAGTTTACGTACGGAAAATCCTGAGGATCTCTTTTGAGCGCCTGTGACCAGTTTCTGATTTCCGACGGATCGGCAAAGGTCGCCGTCAGATGGCCGTTGATTGCATCAATCTCATCAGGGGCAGTATCTGCATCGGCCAGGGCACCCCTGATGCAACGCTGCACCCCTTCCGGATTCGGCGCGGTCATGCTGCCGCCGTTGCGCTGACCGCCGCAATTAACGTATCCTCCTAGTATTTCCGCATAAATTCTGGCTCCCCGATTCAGGGCGGTTTCCAGGTCTTCAAGGACCAGTACACCCGCTCCCGCACCGGGAACAAAACCGTTTGCGGAGGCACTCATCGGACGGGAACCCCTCTCCGGCTGATCGTTGAACTTGCGTGCGATGACACGCATGGAATCGAATCCGGCCCAGATATACGGAGATGCGCCTTCAGAGCCTCCCGCAAGCATCCTCTTTGCCAGTCCCGTTCGTATCCTCCACATCGCATCTACAATGGCCTCCGTCCCGGTGCTGCAGGCGGCGGAGTTCGATGTGACCTGATTTCCGAGTGCAAGCAGGCCCCCGACACGGGCGCTGGTTCCGCTGTTCATAACCTGTTCGACAATCCTGCTCCCCATACGGCGCGTCTTACCTTCGTTGACCATGGGAACAACTCGCTCGGCAATCGTATCCATACCGCCGATACCGCACCCGAGGATTGCGCCGGTTTCCCAGTCCACCTGACCGTTATTGTCATCGGAAAAGGCAAATCCGGCATCACGCCACGCGTCGACGGCGGATACGGACATATATCCAATATTATCGTTCAGGGACATGAGCTTTTCATGATCGAAATAGCGCGTGCGAATCTCATCAAAGTTCTCCGGCATGCCCCCTATCTGGCAGGAAAATTTCAGTTCCTCCAATCGGGGAAAGAATCGGATTCCCGATCGCCCCTCACGCAGGGCCTGTTCAAAATCATGCAACCCATGTCCGTTCGGCGCCACAACGCCCATTCCTGTTATCACCACTCTATTTTTCATTAAAATTAACTCCCCTGCCGGTCAGTACCGCGCGACATACAGATTCCCCATTCTCCCTTTCCATACCGACCTTCGTCTTCAAATTTCCTCTACGAAGATAGATTTTTTCACCGGTAATAATAACCCTCTCTCCGGGGCTTACAATGCCTCTGAACTCGCATTCATCAACCATGGTGAAAAGAGTCAGCATTCGCTTGATGTAATCGGGCGAATTGCCCTGCCACATAAGCTGATATATACCGAAGGCAACAACCCCTGTCTGGGCCATCGTTTCAATCAAAATTACTCCCGGTGTGATGGGGTGCCCCGGGAAATGTCCCTGATAGAAGTATTCATCGTCGCGGAAACGGTATGTTCCGACAATACGATCTTCATCCATTTCCAGTATGTCATCGATGAAGCGGAACGGGTGCCGTTGAGGAACAAGGAGAAGCACATCTTCAATCGTCTTTTTATCAGCCGCCATAAAGCCCCCCGTTCACGTGAATGACACTTCCCGTAATGTAGCTGCCCCTGCCGGCAAGAAAGGCCACGACATCGGCTACTTCTTCAGGATGCCCCATCCTCCCCAGGGGGATGTTCTGAAGGATATTCTGCTGTACCTCATCCGGAAGAGACTCTGTCATAGCCGTATCGATAAATCCCGGTGCTACCGAATTGACAAGAATGTTCCTCCCCCACAACTCCTTCGCGAGAGACTTGGTAAACGCGTCAAGCGCCGCTTTCTCCATCGTGTACGGGATCTGTCCGCCGTTGCCGGTATGTCCGACCACACTGGAGATATTGATGATTCTTCCGCTGTCCCTGCGGAGCATGAAAAGACGCAGTATCCGTTTGGTCAGGTACCAGGCACCGCGCAACATTGTTCGCTGTGAGTCAAATTCTCCGATTTTCATCGAATTGATATCACCGTTGATCGATACTCCGGCATTGTTGACCAGTACGTCTACACGTCCCGCCTCGCTCTTTATTGTTTGTACCATCTCTTCCACTTCATCCACATCGGCCAGATCCGCTTTCAGGAGAAATCCGTCTTCTATCTGAGACAGGATATCCTTCGCCTGTGCCTCACTGCTCCGATAATGAATACCTATTCTAAATCCTTCGGCAGAAAGGGCTTTGCAGCACGCGGCACCTATGCCGGTTCCGCCTCCTGTTACAATTGCCACAGGGCTTGATTCCAGATTATTCATATATCCCTCTTTATAATTCCACCCTTGGAATTGGGTGACATCTTCGGATAATCGGGGTAGACAATTCCTTTGAAGATTCCCGTGCGGGCATTTTGAATAGTCATTATCAGTTCATCATCCACAAACACCTTTCCGTCTCCTATGACAATGCTTGAACCTGAATCCTTAAGATTCGAAAACCGTCTCACGTCAATTTCAAAACGGACCGTTTTGTTGTAGGGCCGTATCTGTCCGTTGAAGGAGATTTCTTCGCAGCCCAGCGCCCTGCCGCCACCCAGTCCGCCCTGCCAGCAACAGTAAAAACCCAGCAATTGCCAGATTGCGTCCACGCAGAGACATCCGGGCTGCACGGGATCTCCCGGCATGTGGCACTGAAAATACCATGCGTCCATCCGTATATCCTGCTCGGCGATAATAGATCCCCTCCTGCCTTCACGGGTTATCGAAAGGATCCGATCCACCATGAGGAACGGGGGCGCAGGCAGACGGGCATCGAAATCTTCAGGCGGGTCATCGACAAATCGCCCGTACGCAAACGCAATCAGATCGTTCAGTTCAAATGTTTCGGTTTTCATAAAATCAGAATACTTCACTGTTTCCTCGCAATCAGTTTAAAGGTCTTATTCTGCTACTCTCAGCATTGTGCGCACCCAGGTAAGCCCCGAGCCAACCATGACTAATGCTATATGGTCTCCGGGACGAAGCCTGTCCCAATTCTGACTCAGGACACATGGAGCGCTTGAACCTCCCGTATTGCCGTAATCGACAACGTTGTACCAGTGATCTTTTTCGGGTATGCCGCACCGTTCACAAACAGTCTTGAGCATGCCGAAGTTCGCCTGATGCCCGATAAACTTGAACCTGCCCGAGTTTATGGGAAAAGCTTTCTGCAACTTCCTGAGCGATTCCGTCGTCTTGCGTATGGCAAACCCTTGAACGGAACTTCCGTTCTGCCAGAAGTGTCCCAGGCGGGGAATGCGCACCTTGTCCCAGGATAGCGGATTCGAATCGGAAAAAGATGCCTCAAACACCATGGTCGAAGGAACACAGGCAGATACAACCACTGCACTGCTTCCATCACCAAAGAGAGGCGCTGTTCTACGGTCGGAATAGTCTATCGTGTGGGTAAAACTTTCCGGATTCACGACAAGGGTATACGGAGGAAGGGTTTCCGGCCGCATGTCGGACAGAAATTTAATCTGCACGCCAAAGCTGGAACAGGCAGAATTGAGATCGAAACAGGGAACGTTAATCCCCAGTTCCGCCGCCACAATTGCCGCCTCGGCCGGTATAGCGTAATCCGGCGTCGAACTCCCCGATACTACCATGCCGATCTCTTCAGGTTTCAGATTAGCCCGTTCCAGAGCAAGCCGCGCCGCACGGGCTCCTGACTGTGCATTCGTGTAGATACCTGCCTCAACTGCTGCGCGCGGATCTTGATTCTTTGTCGTTTTAATATAATCCAGGGGCAGACTCGTGTGACGGGTTCGTATCCCAACACGCTCCATGATCCACTCTTCGCTGATCCCTATGTCCAGTTCTTCCAAAAATCTGTTTGTAATTAGATTTTCCGGGTGGAAATGGCCCACCCCGTGAAGATACAACATGTTTATACCAACTCCCGTCCTATGATCATATTCTGAACTTCCCGTACCCCTTCATATATATCGATGATATGGGCATCCCGCTCCAGCTTGGATATCTCGTATTCCGACATGAAGCCGTAACCACCGTGAAGATGGAGACCCTCCCGGGTACAGAAAAGGGCCGCTTCCGCCGCTGTATTTTTTGCCAGAGAGGCATACATCCCCCTGTCTTCGGCCTGTTCCTGAACTTTGAATGCCGCCTTCATCAGGGCAAGATCGGCCAGTTCAACTTTTTTCCACATCTCGACCAGGGTGTCTCTCGCTACGGGTAGATCGCAGATCCTCTTTCCGAACTGCTTGCGTTCCCTTGTATACTCCAGCGTCACATCCAGAGCCCTTTTTGCCAGACCGACACCGATCGCCGCGACCATGGGTCTCGCATAATCGAGGACATCAATGGCATACCTGAACCCGAGCCTCCGGTTACCGATGATCTGACGCTCTTCTATAACCACGTCTTCAAACTTAACCGTAGCCGTATTCGAGAGGCGCTGCCCGAGTTTATCTTCCGGCTTGCCCGTTGTGATCGTACCGCCGCCCGGCAGGTTGATCTCTCGTGCATCAAACGGCTGAGAGGTAACGTTTCCGCTACGAATAGATTCGCTGGGAATAATGACACAGGCCACCATAAGGCTGCCCGCTTTTCCGACTTTGCAGAACACCGTAAATTGAGAGGCGTAAGAAGCATTTGTAATGAAACACTTCTCCCCGTTCAGGACATACGTTCCGTCATCCCTTTTTTTTATACAGGTAGTCATGGCCAGGTTATCAGAGCCTGCGCCCGGTTCCGTCAGGCAGAAAGATGAAATAATGGGAGCTTCGACAAAGGGCCGGAGAAAGGCCTCTTTTTGTTCCTCCGTCCCATGTTTCGCGATGACGACATTGGCCAGATCGTTGCACATGGCCGAAGTTGAAATTCCGGTGTCGCCATAGGACAGTTCTCTGACAATCAACGCCGACGAAACGATATCTATCTCATATCCTTTCACCGATTCGGGAATAGAAAGATTCAACAGGCCTATTTCCCACGCCTTTTTTATTGTGTCGAAGGGGAAGGCATGGTCACTTTCCATCTCCATAACCTTCGGAGTTACTTCGTTTCTGACAAATTTTCGAACCGTTTCCATGTACATCTGCTGATCATCGGTAAGATTGAAATTCATGCTGTATCTGTTCTCCTCAAAAAGTTGCAGGACCCTATCAGACTTGCATCTGCTCGCTGATAAAAACAGGTCCTGTGTTTGGAAATGAGTTTGTCTCTCTACAAGACGGGAGGCGGTGCGGATTGGAACCCACCTGTTACGCGTCTGTGAACACTGTCTTAGAGCACAACGGCCTTTTCAAATATCCTCCGTGCCCCTGAAAATGTCGTAATGGACTGGCATGCCATATCCAGGGTCTTAAAAAAACCTCTGAGCGGGCGGCCCGGGCCTATTTCAAAAATTGAATTCGCCGAAGTGGCAAGGGTCTCCATATTTTTTCTCCACTGCACCGTATTGCTCAGTTGAGACACCATCCTGTCAATAATTTCGCCACGGCTGTCCGAATGAAAAAGACCGGTGAAATTTGAAGTCACCTTTTTTGCATTGGCAGGCTTTAATTTCGCTTCAATGTCACACAGTATTTCCCCAAAGGTCTCTCTTGCGGCACCCATAAAACGGCTGTGAAAGGGGGCGCTGACATTCAGAGGAATAAAATGAAAAGACCGGTTGTCGCCGACAGATTCCTTGAGTCTTTTTTCCGTTTCGGGCATTGCGCTGGACATACCGCTTACGACAACCTGACTGACGGAATTATCATTTGCGAT
>JAFGQD010000088.1 GCA_016935875.1 Deltaproteobacteria bacterium | reverse complement strand
TTCAATACGTCCAATACTGAAGCGGAAAGGGAAAAGAAGGTTTTTGGTGATCCGCTGGAGACGATCTGGAGGAACTGCATCTTCGGTCTTTGCGGTGTCACCCATTTCCACCGCCGCATGTTCGGCATTATTGTTACCAGTACGGAAACTCAGCGAAAAGAATGGCTTGACGAGGTAAGGAAAGATATTGATGCCTTCTTTCCGAAAGAATCAGATTGACGCAAAGAGCCATTTGAGAAGAAATCAGATGAAAAATAAGGATCCGAAAAGAATGAATGACAACGTATATCTTGCCCTAATCGAGGAAAGCCACCTTATTAACTATATCAACCTTTCTCATGATCCCGAGTTGATTGACACTATGGGCTGGCGCCCTTTTGAGATTGATGAACAAGACAGGTTTTTGAGTGCGGCTGAAGTTCTGACATTGCCCTATTGCGGTGACGGCCAGCCAATCACATTCAGTCTCATCACTGTTAAGGGAGACTTCCCGATCGGTTATGTAACCCTGAAAGGCATGAACGACGATAATACAAGCGCCGAACTCGGCATTGCTATTATGGATAGCGACTATCGCTGTGGCGGTTACGGATCGGAGGCGCTTACTCTTGCAGCCGATTACGCTTTTAATGGGTTACAATTACTCGTCATAGGGCTCAGTGTATTCCCCTCCAATGCCAGAGCGATAAGAGCGTTTGAGAAGGCCGGATTCAAAACAGTTGATGTTTTGGAAAGTGCCTGGACGATGCAGGATGGCGAACAACGTGACATGCTGCTCATGGAACTAAAAAAAGATGATTGGATAACCGAAGTAGGAGGTAAAGCGGATATTGAAGAGGCGTATTGAGACTACAACCTCAAGAACCGCCCAGTGGACCTGTCTGTGCCGGGCGATCTCATCTCTTGAGAAAAACCGTTATTACAAAAGCAACGACCGACTAGCCCTATCCCTCCTGCCCGGGTTTCTGAGGCAACTGCTTCGTATCCCATTCACCGGAAGGCTCTTCCTGAAGATCGCTGCGGCACAAGGGATCTATGAATACGTTATCGCGCGGACACAGTATATCGACACTGTGTTCAGCCAAGCCCTATCCAATCAGTTTCCACAAATACTCATCTTTGGAGCAGGGTTTGATACGAGGGCGTTGCGCTTTCAGGAGGAAGCGCGACAAACCAGGATATTTGAGCTGGATGCCCCCGCTACACAGAAGGCAAAGATCGGCCAGTACCGGAAAAGGCACCTCAGTATTCCTCCTCATGTGGTTTTCATTCCTATTGATTTTGATAGGGAATCTCTTCCTGTGAAGCTGGATCAGGCCGGGTTCAACCGGGATGAAAGAAGCCTCATCATTCTGGAGGGAGTGTTGATGTATCTGCAACCCCAATCGGTTGATCAGACCTTTCACACCATCCAGAAGTTGGCCGCACCAGGAAGCGAGATTGTCTTCGACTATATTTACGCGTCTGTCCTCCGCCACGAAAACATATATTATGGCGAAAAAGGTATGGCAGAGTCGATGGCAAAGACGGGTGAACAGTGGCACTTCGGGATCGAGAAAGGAGAGATCGGACAGTTTCTTTCAAGGTATGGGTTTGAACTCCACGATCACAGGGATAGCCGCGAGTTGGAGGAGATGTATTTCAAAGACCAGCCCGGCAGAAACGTCGGGAGGGTAAACGGTACGCACTGCCTGGCAAGAGCAGTGCGTATCTAGACTTGTTGATTTGATTGATATGGCTTTATTATCTATCGTACATGGAGACCCTCACAAACTCATGAACCAGATGGATCTAAAAACAGCCCCCTGATTATGAGCGGTGGTAGACAACAAGGGAGGATAGAATGCCGGCAATTTTTTGGACGGGCAAGCTTTCACTGCCGATGATGTTTGTGGTTAATGCCAATAACATCCTGGCCTGGCTCACGGGCAATGCCAAAGACACTGCCGCCATGAAAACCCGTGTCAAACAGGGTTATGACGGTGTTTTCTCGGAACACGTGAACAGGTATGATGAGCTGGGAGAGGAGTTTCAGACGAAGGCCGCGACAGCCCAGCTCGAAGGAGTGGATCTCCAGGGCAAGGAAGTACTGGATGTGGGGGCCGGTACCGGGGTCATATCCCTGCTCGCCCTCCGGAAAGGCGCGTCCAAAGTAGTCTGCGGAGACATCTCCAGCTACATGCTGGAGGTTGGTCGGGCCAAAGCGGACAGGCAAGGATACGGCGCCGACCGTATCGATTTCCGTCAGCTTGATGCGGAATTGCTGCCTTTTGAAGATGCGAGCTTCGACGTTGTCATGACCGGAATGACGATGGGGGTACTTCCCGACCCGGAGAAAGCGGTAGCAGAGATGGTTCGCGTTCTTCGTTCCGGCGGCCTTCTTTCAATCGGCGCCCACGGCCCCGAGCATTATTGGGAAGCCTGTGACGCCTCATTCAGGGCGATCAATAAGCGGTATGTCCTCGGCTACCGTCTGGAATTCTGGCCTATGAAGGAAGAGAGGGTTCGGCGACTCCTGGCGGAAGCAGGCGTCGCCGATATCCGGACCAGTAGAATTATTTGGCGGAACACTTTCAAGAGCGGGGGGGAAGCGTATGACTTCTTTGGCGCTATTTCCTCTAACTGGTGGTATGCCAAGTTCCCGCCGACCAAGAGGGACCGGGAAAACAGGAAAACACGCGACTACTTCGAGCGCAAGGGGGTCATGACGATTACGGACGACATCATCATTGCGTATGGACGAAAGCCATGATGGTACCGATGTCCTCAGTTCTTCAGCCTCTGAGGAGCCCTATAGCCACCACACCATGCAGCTCCGGCAGATGGCCATATTGGACAATATAGCAATGATTAAGGCAAAGTCCGGAGGGAGTATGATGCTGAAAGTTGTTATGCGTCTTTTTATCTTCGCAGTGTTTGCCATGGGGTTGAATTGCGCATGGCTTGACAATGTTACTGCAAAACCGTCGAAGCCAACCTCTCTTTCGAGTATCGTGTTTTTTGGGATTCGGCCGGTGACGGAACTGGAACAGGGCAATAATCCGGGGGCAGTACAGACATGTGTCCGGAAGTATCTTGATGCCATACCTCCGAACTCCTCCCTCTGGTTGACTAAAGTCCCGTCAGGTTCAGAAGACGCAGTGTATCTAAAGAGACGTAATCTGGTCGAGCAGATGGTCACGATCCTTGGCGAGAACGTTCGAAGTGAGGCGCAAACCTTTGCGTCTGCAGTGCCTCTCCTGGCCGAATGGGAGGGGATGAGTGAAGGTCCGGTAGCTGAGGCGGATTTTGCCGATCAATGGCTTACCAAGCGTCCCGAAACATCAATCGCCCCGTTTCTCCATCTCTTTAAGGCTCATCGACTCCGAGCGGGCTATGAGGCCGCCCGGACAGAACACGAGAAGGGTCTTCGGCCTGTCCTTGCAAGGCGGTACCGGGAATCGATCGATAAGGCCCGATCCTCAACCAATCCCTTGATTTCCTGCATCACCGACGATCTGGAGGCACAAACCTATGTCTATCTGCAAGGCCGGAGGCGTCCCTGAAATGAAACGGATAACGGTACTGTGTCTGATTCTATGGCTGGGTTTCTGTATGATCCCATCTCCGACCGGCGCTTGTTCCTGCGATTGGAGAGGACCTTTTCTTACCGTGGCGAAAGACGCCCCGCTCGTAGTCCGGGGAACGATTCTTCGGCATCATCTCGGCCAGACCCCAACCATGGATGTTCTGGTGCTGGAAACCCTTGCAGGCGGGCTCCTCGACACGGGGCTGGTTGTTCAGATGGGAGATGGAATGTTTTGCAGGCCCACTCTGGACGGATTCCCGCCTGGCAGCGACTGGATATTGGCATTGAACGGTCCGGGATCAAAGCCTGGCTCAGGCTTGGCCCTATCGCATTGCGGAGAATACTGGCTTCGCGTCGAAAACGGAGATGTCGCTGGCAGTATCGACGGAGTAGAGAAGCAGGTACAACGGATATCCTTGCAGGAATTCAAGAGAAGGTTCCTTTACTCGCTCTTCAGCGAGAAAATTTCAGGGCGAATCGCAGCCGGAGAACGGTTCCTTCGACCTTTTGGTTCCCGTTTCGAGTTCATCCTCGAACCGACCTTGACGGGATGGGAAATTGTCATCAAGGAATGCGGGCGTGACGAAAACTTGTCGAGACTGACACCTCCACTGCATTTTGCCCCGAATCCACGGGAAATTGAAGGCTGGCATCTGTCCGACAACCCTTCCGATTGCCCCTCCCGTCCCTATGCAGCCAAGAAAGGCCCCGATAATCCCCGAAGATTCATTTTTTCACCTGATGTGGGAGAGAGAATCGATGGAGAAAAGGCAGGCCGATCGGTGACTGTTGAGGAAGTTGAAGATGTTCGGCGTTTTGGTCGGGGAACACTGACCATCGAAAGCTTCAAGCTCGAAACGGGACGGGATGGCTGTCCGAAGATAGAATGGATGAATTTTTCCGTCCAACTCGAAGGCGGGCGGTGAATGGAGACAAGCTTTGATATGTTAACATACTAAAATATTAAACGATATGTATGAATTGAATCTCCCCGCCGCAGGCAGCGGGGAATGCGCTCGGTGTCCAGTTCAAAAAAACAAGATCTATTTCTTTCAATTATACATCCGGATATGGTATGGCCTTGGCAACCAACAACAGCTCCGGCTGATGGCCGTGCTATGTGCAACAAAGAAACTGGAGACATACCGTGTTTGCAGCATTAGAAACTATCAATAGCCGCCCTAAACCATTCGAGTTTTATACGGCAAGCGACCTGTGGACGGACGAGCATACATCGGAGCAGATGCTGATGTTCCATCTGAACGAAGATATCGATGTTTCGTCTCGAAAGACTGAATTCATCGATAGCTCGGTTGCATGGGTCGCCTCCCGGTTCAACGTCGGCGAGGGGATAAAAATTGCCGACTTCGGCTGCGGGCCGGGATTGTATGCGATACGGCTGGCCCGGAGGCAGGCGGAGGTAACCGGAATAGACTTTTCCAGGAGATCGATTCAGCACGCACAGAAAGCCGCTGACAGGGAAGGCCTGTTCATCCACTATGTACATCAGAACTACCTGGAATTCGAGACAGATGGTCGTTTTCATCTCATACTGATGATCATGTGTGACTTCTGTGCCCTCAGTCCCACCCAGAGAAAAAGGATGCTGGACAGATTTTACACCCACCTGGAGCCGGGTGGCTCGGTCCTCCTCGACGTGTATTCACTGAATGCCTTTGACCGATGCGAAGAAGCGGCAATGTACGAAGCTAATCTCCTTAATGGATTCTGGTCACCGAATAGATATTACGGGTTTTTGAATACGTTCAAATACGAGGATGAAAAGGTAGTCCTTGACAAATACACGCTAATCGAAGCTTCACGCACACGAACCGTATATAACTGGTTGCAATATTTCAGCTCCGAAGCGATTGAGAAGGAGTTTACAGCGTGCGGATTTACGATTGAGAAGCTTTATTCTGATGTCGCCGGCTTACCATTCGACCGGAAAAGCAGGGAAATAGCTGTTGTCGCCAGGAAGTAACAGTGCGCTATGGAACAGCTACTCCCGGGACAATTCACCATGCTGGCGTGATCGTCATATAATGAATACGAGGAGGAAACATATCGAATGAAGAAACTACTGTGCGCAATCTGTCTGGTA
Organism: Deltaproteobacteria bacterium; assembly: GCA_016935875.1. Lineage (GTDB taxonomy): Bacteria > Desulfobacterota > Syntrophia > Syntrophales > UBA2210 > UBA2210. The sequence continues at coordinate 3,289 of JAFGQD010000088.1, read as the reverse complement.
CTGGTACTGTCGGGTGCTGTCTGGGCCGAAGATGCAAACACCGTCGCCGTTGAAGAATTATCGAAAACGAGTTCAAGTTGGAACGGCAATGCTCTGCCGAACTACTCCGAAGGCACACCGGAGATAACCATCCTGAGAATCACCATTCCGGCGGGGGTACAATTGGAGATGCATGAACATACGGTGATCAATGCGGGGGTAATGTTACGTGGAGAACTCACGGTAGTGACGGAAGATAACAAGACATTACACCTGAAAGCCGGAGAGTCAATCGTCGAGGTTGTCAATACGTGGCATTACGGAAAAAACGAAGGCAGCGAACCGGCAGAGATCATAGTGTTCTATGCGGGAGAAGTGGGTACGCCGATAACCATTAAGAAATAGCGTACAACGCCTAACCCCTATAAGGCCTCCGCATGCAAACAGATACAGGTATCCATCTACGAAAAGATTTTTGTGATTTCGTTGTTTCAAACTACATCCCGTAAATCGCTTGCCATTCCCAAAGAAGACATTAAATTATAGACAAATGGCGTTTATACAATCAGCAGAATTCCAAGGTATCTGGGATGTAACGTGTTATCAAAGAAAAGATTTTAAAAAGTGCGCAACAACATAATCCAACAGACATTAAAACGCTGCTGACTTTAGTCGTTATGTGTCTGGAAAGGAGAATGTATGCTAAAATATATACTAATCGCGTTATCAATAGTAGTACTGTTTAACCTAATCTCATGCACGGAGGAGCCGGCTATGGATAAGAAGTCCTACAACAAGCTTTCAACCGAAGAAGAAAGAGTCATCGTCCATAAAGGTACGGAGGCACCGTTCAGTGGAGAATATAACGACTTTTATGGAAAGGGCTCTTATTACTGCAAACGATGCAATGCGCTCCTGTATCGTTCGGACGATAAGTTTGCATCTACCTGCGGATGGCCCAGCTTTGATGATGAAATCAAAGGGGCCGTTACAAGGCAAAAGGATGCCGATGGGATTAGAACCGAGATATTGTGTACAAATTGCGGGGCACATCTGGGTCACGTATTCGAAGGAGAAGAGCTGACAGATAAGAATATCCGACATTGTGTCAATTCCATCTCCCTGGTATTTGTACCGGATGAAAAAGAGCCTCTCGAAGCAAAAGCCTACTTTGCAGGAGGCTGCTTCTGGGGTGTGGAACATCTCTTTGAGCAGAAAGAGGGAGTCATTTCGGCAGTATCAGGTTATATGGGAGGTTCCATGGAAAACCCCTCCTATCGGGATGTTACCGGGGGGAAAACCGGGCATCTGGAGGCTGTCGAAGTAACCTATAATCCGGGTAAAGTGGACTTTGAGACCCTTGCCAGATTCTTCTTTGAGATTCATGATCCGACACAGGCCGACGGTCAGGGTCCTGATATTGGAGAACAATATCTGTCAGCGATTTTTTACAACAATGATGATGAGAAAAGGATTGTGTATAAGTTAATAGATATCCTTAAGGACAAAGGATATCAAGTCGTCACAAAAGTTCTTCCCGCTGGTACCTTTTGGAAAGCTGAAGAGTACCATCAGGACTATTATGACAAGAAAAAGCAGCAGCCATACTGCCACGTGTACAAAAAGAAGTTTTGATTACACATCTAATGAAAGGAGTTTCTTATGTCAGAGATATTTCCGGATCCTATCAAAAATCTTCCTGAAGCTGATATCCCGTTAGAAGGAATAACCGCGTATCTTTCCCAATCCGATACTCATCAAATCATTTTCATGGAATTCGAAAAGGATGTTGACCTGCCCAAGCATTCTCACGCCGCTCAGATCGGCATCGTTCTGGAGGGTAGGATCGACCTGATGATCGGAGCTAACAGGAAAACCTTTACAAAAGGGGACAGATATTACATCCCGGAAGGGGTATCGCATTCGGGGAAAATATATGCCGGCTATGCGGACATCACCTTCTTTAATGACCCGGACCGGTATTCAGCGAAACAGTAAAACCGTTTGTACCATTGCCGGCCGGTCCGCGCGCGATCCTGGGGTGTACCGCATTATCACTGATCGTGACTGAAAGCACATAGGGTACCCCTTTCTTACATACATCGGCAATGCACTGTGAAAAATCAAAGCACACGGTATTGACATATCGACAAATGCAAAGAGCTGTGATAAATCGCTGTGTCAGGCTGGCGAATACTTGAGGTTTATGAGATGTATCTGTATCCATCGTGGTTACTCTGCGCGACGTCTTTCTCAGTCTGCCCGGTACGTTGGCTATGCGTATCGTTACAATACACACATCAATCACAGCAAGGAGTCAGTACAGTGAAATTACTAGAAGAATTTTTCCCGGAATTTACAGAAATGCTCGATGGGATGGATGAGCTGTATCGTAATAATCGGATGATTGATGAAAAGACGTATCAATTCATCTGTTTTGCCCTTTCAATAAAAGCCCGATCAAAACCCTGCGTACTGAAACACTTTAAAGGCGCCCTGGATGCCGGTGCAACCGTGAAAGAACTGGCGTATATTCTCGCGTTAGTCATGCGTGAAGCCGCCGGAGCCGATGACTGCTGGACCCACGATGTCATTGGGGACTGGCAGGAGATTATCGCAGGCAACATAAAGTGTGACTGTTAGAAATAATGACGCTTTAAAAAATTTAACACATCCTTGGGGATGAACGACTGCATCGCGGGGCCGTGTCTTGTGGCCTCAGTATGCTCTTGAAGACTTCGTTCACACGTGACTTCGTGAAGGACGTGCCGTAATCACTTTGGATGGAAGTGAACCCGAAAAAAGGGATGGAAACACTGGAAGAAAAGATTGCCCGCGTGATCAAAGAACACGTCGCTGTTGTTCCGTACAATCCCCTCTGGCCCGAGCTGTTCGAGAAGGAACGCCGTCAGTTACGTTCCTGTCTTCCCGCTGATCTGATACAACGAATCGAACACTTCGGCAGCACCGCCGTTCCCGGTCTCCCGGCAAAACCAATCATCGATATCCTGGTCGAAGTGACCAGTCTCGACGGGGCAAGACGACAGGCAGTACCCATCCTTGAGGCACAGGGATACGAGTATTTCTGGCGACCGTCATTCGGAGACGATACGCCGCCGTTCTACGCCTGGTTCATCAAACGCGACAAGACCGGGAACAGAACTCATCACATCCACATGGTCGAGGCCCACTTCGAGCACTGGGATCGGCTGCTGTTTCGGGACTACCTTATCGAGCACTCGGAAATTGCACGGGAATATGGCAAGATCAAACAGAAGCTCTCTGGCGAACACTCGAATGATCGCGTGGC
>JAFGQD010000087.1 GCA_016935875.1 Deltaproteobacteria bacterium | reverse complement strand
GAGACGCATGATCGCAACCGGGGAAAAGAGGTTTTTCGTGTCGCCGGAGGGTCTATGACGTGATTCATCCACTTGTGACTTCCCTATACCTATCAGTTTTAAAACCGTAAGAACCAGAAGATAGTAAAAGATAAGTTCAGGAAGTGTCGGTGTTTTTACGTGGAAGCTCGAAAATGAAAAGGATGACAGAAAATCGATGACGGATATCGATATCCGAATGAAAAACGAGGCGGTCTGTATCAGTGCTGTTGCGATCGGCGCGCAGGGGGCGGCAATGATGAACAACATCCCAATCGGGAGAACGACGAATCCTATTATCGGTATGATAAACAGATTGGAGAGAAACGTGATGGTTGAAACCCTGTTGAAGTAAAGGGCGATGAGGGGATATGTTCCGATCATAGCGCTGAGACTTACCAGGATGAAGATACCAATGTCTGCGATGACCTTCCTGAAAAACCCTCCTCCGGTTGTTTTTGGAATTATGCTGCCCAGTGTCGGTGTAATGAGAATAATGGAGGCAACTGCCAAAAAGGAGAGTTGGAACGAGACATCCAGGAGGGACGCGGGACTTATGATAAGAATGACAAATGCTGCGAAGGCCAGTATGTTCAAGAGGTCACGCCCTCTCCCGGCAAGGAGTGCGATGAGGAAACAGAGTATCATGATGGTAGCCCGTATTGTTGCTATGCGAAGACCGGCGATAAAGGCGTAACCTATTAAAGGTATGATGGCGAACAGGGCGGATACCTTGAGTATGTTGAATCTCAGCAGGAGGTATTCTGAAGACTTCATGATAGTTCGGATGATAATGAGAAAAATAAAGGCCAGTATACCCACATGCAGCCCCGATATGGCAAGGATGTGGGAGACTCCCGCCCGGTTGAACTTGTTGGTGATGTCTTCCGGAATAAGCCCTTTTTCTCCCAGTATGAGAGCCTGTAGTATTCCGTCTTCAGGAGAAGGGGCGTTTTCCCGGATGAGCCCCCTGAGACGGGAGCGGTATCTCTCTATCCGCGTCTTGAAATAATCTCCCGCGCTTTCTCTCATGATGACGATATCCGAAGGCCTGCTTACGTATCCGCGCAGGCGGATGCCCCTGTAGAGAAGGTATCTTTGATAATCAAAACCACCGGGATTGTTGAAATTGCGCGGCTCTTTCAGTTTGACTTTCGCTCTGATATAATTACCGTATTTGAACTGAACAGCGAGCGCATTCCCCGCTGCTTGCGGCGAGGCTGGCGAGCGAACGGGGAAAAGATTTTCTTTAACAGTCGAAGATTCCTCGCAGCTTGCTGCGGGGATCTTCAATAGATTATTGCTATCTTTGACGGAAAGGAGTATCTTTCCACATACCGGAGTGACGCTTCCATTTCTGATGATCCTAGTGAGGCTGATAACGAGGTTGGTTTTATCGCGCAGTACCCGGGGAGGGTCGCACACCAGTCCTTCAATGGTCAGTCTGTCTTTACCTGCGTGCAGCGTTATGTCGTCCCTGCCGCAGTGTGGATGAAGATGGAACTGGATGTTGAGAATGCCGAGCAGGAACAGGGATGTGAGCAGACAGAAGGCAACAAGGATTTTACGTCCTGTGGTAACTGAGAAGAGCAGCGCCGAAAGTGTCGCCAGGAGTGCCACAAGCGCTGAAGTGCCGGGTACGGTAACAAAGTTTCCGATGGTTATTCCCGAGATGAGCGCTATGAGCAGGGGGATTACTGGTCTTCGCATAATAGGTATTCACCACCATTCGGGGGTTGTGGTTCAGGGAAGGGTAGGGGAGGTTTTAACCTCCCGTTACTTATCTTGGGCGACTAAAGTCGTCCCTGCCCAACCGAAAACCGTAAACCGAAAACCATAACAATATCAGAGGATATCACTTGAAAAACAGTCAACAGGAAGAAAAAAAAGTAAAGGCGAGAGTACAGTGGCTGATGTTCTTCAGGCTTGCGATAGTATCATTCCTGTTCGGTGTTGTGACTATTATTCAGTTCAGGATGCCGGACTCGCTACCGTTTCAGTCCATCCGTGCAATATATATCATAGTAGTGATAACATATCTCCTCTCCATTTTGTATATCTTCCTGTTGAAGGTAATACAAAACATCTCCATAAATGTCTATATCCAGTGCCTTTTCGACACCCTGCTGGTTACTGTCCTTGTGTATGCTACCGGAGGGATCGAGAGTGTTTACTCCACACTGTACCCTCTGATTATAATATATTCCGTGTTGTTTTTGGGAAAGAGAGGCGGATGGCTCGTAGCTTCTCTAATCAGTATTATATACGGACTTCTCCTTGACCTTGAGTTCTACGGCGTTATTCAACCGATTTACGGCAGGATGCACCAATACAGCGCCGGGGTGGGGTATGTTTTTTTACGGATATGCATCCACATCATTTCCTTTTATGTCGTAGCCCTGCTGTCGAGTTTCGTCGTTGAAATGGAACGAAAGACAAAGACGCTCCTTTCGGAGAAGGAAAGCGCCTTTGACCAGTTGGATATACTCCATAAGAGTATCATTGAATCCGTGGGGTCCGGGATCATGACCGTGGATCTTGATAACAGGATCAAGTCTTTTAACCGGGCGGCTGAGGAGATTACCGGAATACCGCTTTCTGATGCCATGGACAGGATTGTTGACGATATCTTACCTGGTTTTTCCGGGGCAATGAACAGTGTAAAAGAAAGGGGCGATGGTTCTCCGGCGGCAAGACGTTTCGAGATCGTATTATCAAAGAGAGACACAGCGACACTGGGATTTTCGATATACCCCCTTATTGATCCGGAGGGGAATGGTATAGGCGGACTGTTCATATTTCAGGAGTTGACATCCATCAAGAAGATGGAAAGAGAGATTGAAAAGAACCGGAAACTGGCGCTTATGGGTGAGATGTCGGCAGTCCTGGCGCATGAACTGAGAAGTCCGCTCGCATCGATCAGCGGTTCCGTAAGACTATTGATGGAAAATCTCAACCTGGAAGATTCGGACAGGAAACTTATGAAGATCATCCTTATGGGTAAAGATCAATTGGAAAATCTCGTAAGGGACTTTCTACTGTTTGCCAGATCCGATACACGCAATCGCCGTAAGATAGATGTCGCGAGTATTGTGGATGAAGTCCTTGAATCGGTCCGTTTTTCCCCGGGGTGGAATGGGAAAATTGAGGTTGTAAAGGACCTGTGCGGGCAGAATGAAATATACGGGAATAGCACAGAGATAAAGCAATCCCTGTGGAATATCTTTTTGAACGCGCTCCAGTCGATGCCGGATGGAGGGACGCTGGATATCGAAACAAGACTGGACGTCGATGATGATAATCATACATTCCTTGAGATATCTATCAGAGACACCGGTTGCGGGATAGAAGAGAAGCATATGAATAATGTGCTGGAACCTTTCTACACAACGAAGGAAAAAGGCACGGGACTGGGGCTTGCGGTTGTAAACAGGATAGCTGTAAGTCACGGAGGCACATTCAGGATTGAAAGTGAACCGGGCACGGGGACTACCTGCACAATGCTGCTTCCGGTTGATGGGCAGACAGGTGAGTTACCTGTGTAATTACTCAGATTCACTAGTCACCGGTTTACGAAACAAAAAACCACGAAGCTGAATTACCTGGAAGGAGTTTGTAATGGCCAGAATTCTTATAGTTGACGATGATCAGGGGATGAGAGACTATCTTGAGATCATGCTTTCCAGAGAAGGT
>JAFGQD010000086.1 GCA_016935875.1 Deltaproteobacteria bacterium | reverse complement strand
CTTGATTTTATGGTGGGCCCTGTCGGGTTCGAACCGACGACCTACTGATTAAGAGTCAGTTGCTGCTACCAGCTGAGCTAAGGGCCCTGTATGTTTTTACATGGTCGTATGTATGGTACGCCCGGTTGGATTCGAACCAACGACCAACAGATTCGAAGTCTGCGACTCTATCCAGCTGAGCTACGGGCGCTTTCTTTCTTGTTCGGATATCACCGCTATCGGAAAAAATAGAGTCACAAAACCGCTTCAAGAAAATTGACTTTGCTATCTAATCTTTTGAGCCCATTTCGTCAAGGATTATTTTAGATTTTTTTCAGGATTTAGACCAAAATCCGGTTTCCAGGTGACACGCGACGTAATGACCGTTGCCTCTGTCATCGAGGGCCGGTAAGACTTTTTCACATATATCCATTCTGTACCGGCACCGGGGATGAAATGAACAGCCGGAGGGAGGGTCTATCGGACTGGGTATGTTGCCGCCGAGCAGTATCCGTTCTTTTCTGTACGTTGGGTCCGGGACGGGGACGGCTGAGAGGAGGGCCTTTGTGTAAGGGTGAAGAGGATTGTTATAAAGTGATTTCTTATCAGCGAGTTCCACGATTTTCCCAAGGTACATGACGGCGACCCTGTCGCTTATATGCTTGACAATGCTGAGATCATGGCTGATAAACAGGTATGTCAGATCAAAATCCTTTTGGAGATCTTTCAGGAGGTTAAGTATCTGGGCCTGTATGGAAACGTCTAAAGCTGAGACGGGTTCGTCCGCGACAACGAGATCAGGATTAAGGGCAAGTGCCCTCGCTATGCCGATGCGCTGCCTTTGTCCTCCACTGAATTCGTGGGGGTACCGTCCCATTTGTTCCCGGTTCAATCCCACTGTTTCCATCAGGGCCGCAATCGTATCCCTGTTTCCCTCTCCTCCGTGTATGGTGAGGGGTTCTCCCACGATGGCGCCCGCGCTCATTCTCGGATTCAGGGATGAAAAGGGATCCTGGAATATCAACTGTACTTTTCTTCTGAAATCCTTTAATTCTTTTCTGGAAAACGTACATATGTCATTCCCTTTGAAGGAGATTTCCCCGCCGGTTGGTTTCTCGAGTCTGGTGATGAGACGGCCAAGCGTTGTCTTCCCGCATCCTGATTCTCCCACCAGTCCCAGGGTTTCCCCCTTGAAGACCTGCAGATCCACACCGTCCACGGCCTTTACCGTCTTATGATGGCCCTGCAGGAAACCGCTTCGTACGGGAAAATATTTTTTCAATCCTTCAATGGTTAATAAAACCGGATTCATCTGCACATTACCCTGCTTCTTTATATTATGAGTATTTCCAGCATCTTACCTGATGGCCGGGAGATTTCTCCATGAGTTGTGGTTCTTTTTGGGCGCATATATCCATGACGTCCGCACACCTATTCCGGAAACTGCATCCGGCAGGGAGTTCATATAGGTTCGGAACGGTACCCGGTATCGTGGTGAGGTACCCGTTTTCTTCTGAAGTCTGTTTCGGTGTGGATTCCATCAGTCCCCTGGTATAGGGGTGGAGCGGCGTTGAAAAAAGCTCGAGTATGTTGGAGTATTCCACCACTTTGCCCGTATACATTACAGCCGCGTGCCTGGCCGTTTCCGCTACTATCCCGAGGTCGTGGGTTATGAGCATTACCGATGTTCCCACTTCGTCCTTCAGTTTGTTTATCAAATCAAGAATTTGTGCCTGTATGGTCACATCGAGCGCCGTGGTGGGTTCATCTGCGAGCATCAACGCGGGATTGCATGCGAGTGCCATGGCTATCATTACCCGCTGGCGCATTCCACCGCTCATCTGGTGTGGATAATCATTCAGTCTGTTTCGTGTCGAACCCATTCCGACAAGCCGAAGCATATCGAGGGCGCGGTCCAATGCATCATTTTTTGAAAGTCCCTCGTGGAGTTGTATCACTTCGGAGATCTGATCTCCCACTTTCAGGACGGGGTTGAGGGAGTTCATCGGCTCCTGGAATATCATGGATATGTCATTTCCGCGAAGCCTTCGCATTTCGGTTTCGTCAAGGTTGAGGAGATCGGTGCCCTTGAAGTTGATCTGTCCCGACACAATTCGACCGGGCGGATCCGGTATAAGCCTCATGATGGACAGGGCGAGAACGGTCTTGCCGCACCCTGATTCGCCGACGATGCCCAGGGTGTCCCCTCTGTCGATGGAGATGTCCACCCCGTCGACGGCTCTGACAGTACCGTTTCTTGTCTCAAAATGTGTCTTCAGGCCTTTTATTTCAAGGATTTGAGACATTGGAAGCCCGGCTCCTGTCCATAAGAAATTGTACGAGAAGCCTCACGCCTACACCTGAAGCGCCTTTGGGGATGTAAGGCTTATCTTTTGTCAAGAGTGCGGGACCTGCAATGTCCAGATGCACCCAGGGATAATCGTTCACGAATTTCTTGAGCAAAAGGGCCGCTGTTATTGTACCGCCTGACCGTCCGCCGGTATTTTTCATGTCAGCCACATCGCTCTTTATCAGTTCCTCATATTCGTGCCACAGAGGAAGTTCCCATACCGTTTCACCTGTAGTCTCCGAGGCGCTGAGTATCTTTTCTTTCAGGTCGCGGTCTGTTCCCATCATACCTGTGATAAAATCACCCAGTGCCACTACGCATGCCCCGGTCAGCGTGGCTATGTCGATTATTGCCGCCGGATTATATTTTCCCGCAAATGTGAGCGCGTCTGCCAGAATCAGCCGCCCTTCGGCATCTGTGTTCTTGATTTCTATCGTGAGACCTGACATGGTTTTTAGTATGTCTCCCGGTTTGTAAGCCTTTCCGCCGGGGAGATTTTCCGTGGCAGGAATTATGCCCACCACGTTCAATGGTATGTTCAGTTCAGCCGCTGCCTTGATTGTGCCGATCACCGCGGCGCCGCCGGACATGTCAGATTTCATTTCATCCATTTTTTCAGAAGGTTTTATGGATATTCCACCGCTGTCAAAGGTGATCCCCTTGCCGACAAGGACTACCGGTCTGTCGTCTTTTTTACCCCCGTTATATTCCAGCACGATCAGTTTTGCCTCTTCGGCACTGCCCCGTGCCACACCGAGCAGGGCGTTCATGCCCAGGTTCTTCATGGCGGGTTCATCCAGTGTCTCGATCTTGAGATTATTCTCTTTAGCGATATCACTGGCTCTCTCTGCCAGGATTCCGGGTGTCATATCGTTGGATGGTGTGGAGACGAGATCTCTCGCAAAGTAGACTGCCCGCGAGATAATTTCCGCTGTTTTTACGCCGGCCTTTACATCTTCCAGCAGTTCGGGTCTGTTTTCTATTATGGTAAGTTCTTCAATTTGAGACTCTTTGTCCTTCTTTTGAGTTTTGTAGCGGATGAATCGATACAAACCCAGCATCGCGCCTTCAACAGCGGCCTGTGCCGTCTCTCTGGCAGGGAATTCCGACTCGCCGAAATCAAGGGACGCGGCGAGATTCGTTATATTGAGATCCTGTATCTTCTGCGTTGCCTTTGAAAATACTCCCCGTAATTTTTCAAGATTGAACTCCTCTCTTTTTCCCAGGCCCGCAATCAGTATCCTCCTGCTTCGGGCCGGTTCTCCGGTATACACAACCGAAGAGCTGTAGAGTTCCCCTGTAAAATCTCCTTCCTCAATCAGCCCGCCGATAAGACCATGGTACTTTTGATCGAGGAACTGAGCCGCTCCTTGGGGTGTCTTGCTGTCTTCAAAATGTCCGACGAGGAGTATCTTGCAATCGAAATCCGTAAGGACTCCCGTTTTTACCGTAATATTCATTTATGCCTCCTGAAAGTATCGTATGTCCGGGGAAGATAGCACATGAATGCCAAATGTCAATGTGTTAGATGATGTATGCCCCGCAGCCGCATGCATAGGGATCAATCTTTTGCATGCTTGTCTTCTTGATTTGCAGGATTTTCATTGATTGAGTCTATTTCTTTCCTGATCTTTCCGGCCATCTCACTGTCGGGTGGAAAGAACGTCTGGGCTGCCTTGAAATGGAAAAGCGCACTCTCGATACGTTGTTTCTTTTTAAAAAAGATACCGAAATTGTAGTGGGATTCTCCAAGCATATCGATCTTCCCATAGAGCATTGCCAGATTGTAATATATAAGGATGTCATCCGGGTTTTTCTTCAGAAATTCTTCATAAAATCTGAGAGAGGCTCTGTAATCTCCGGTGGTTTCGTATGATCTTCCCAGGTAAAAAATAGTGCTGGAATCTTTCTCGTCTATGGAATGGGCCCTTTGCAGGGCCTCTATAGCGGCGGCCGTATTTCCAAGGTTAAAGTGCCTGATGCCCAGTTCGCGGAGAATATCGGCATCATCAGGGGACAGTGACAGTGCCTTTTCAAAATTCGCAAAGGATTCAGAAGTGTTGCCAAGTTTTCCCTGTATGACTGCGAGACCATACAGGGCATTTGTGTTATTGGGATCTTTTTTTAATATATTCTGGAAATATCTGAGACTGGAGTCGAGATCTTTTCTGTCGATAACCAGTGTGGTCTTTATCCTGTCTAGACTTCCAATGATGCTCTCAGCGCCTCCTCCCGTGTATTTCGTCTGAAGCAGACCATCCAGGTATAGTATCCTGTCTCCTGTGCCCGGGTGGGTCAGAAAATAGGAGGGGATGGAGTTTGAGTAGAATTCATACTTTCTCATGTTCTTCAGAAAGTCCAGCATGCCCTGACCGTTATATCCGGTTTCCACCAGGTATAACATTCCGAGACGGTCGGCCTCTTCTTCGTGCTCTCTGCTGTATTTGAGGTTGAGAGTCGTTGCTGTCGCTATTGAAAAGCTTGCAACTGCCGCGGCCATATCGCCGCCTCCGCCGAGGAAGGCGCCAGCCAGGATTGCCGCAAGAGTTGCGATGTTGATCTTTTGTGAATTCTCGATGGTCTGTGCTATGTGCCGGGCCTTTATATGTCCTATCTCATGTGCCAGCACACTTGCGAGTTGACTCTCGTTTTCGGTCAGTTCTATCAGGCCACTGTAGACATACACATAGCCTCCGGGAGTCGCGAAGGCATTGATCCCGGGACTATTAATTATGGAAAAAGTAAAGTCGAAGAATGACTTGCTGCCATGCGAAAGCAACAGATGTCCTGTCCTGTCGATATATTCATTTACCTTTGGATTTGTTACTAAAACGCCTCTGCTCTTCAGCTTATCATAGAATTCTTTTCCCAGTTTTTTTTCATCTTCGATGGTGAAAGAGGCGAGGGATACACCTGCTGACACGTGAAGGCACAGAAAGGCGATAAACATGGCAACTATTTTTCTTATGCTGTGGTGAGTGTCTGATTTCATGGTATTTGATTAACTGTAACCTTTTTCGTGTGTTTAATCAAGGTGACCCGCAGACCAGAATACCCTGCCTGATTTTATAAGTACTTGATAAGGATAATAGTCTCTGAAGAAGTCAAATGCGGACTTTCAAGTAAATTGATGGGTGGGCGGGAGTGCCAAAATTGCCCTAAAAAAAGGGCCTGAAGGGAACAGACCCTTTAAAGTCGGGGTAATGGCGCTACTCCTGCGTTTTATGGACAATTACTAAAAATTTACTTTATCCGATCCCTTTAACCCGAGAATTTTCCGTGCCTCATCGGGTGTAGCCGGATCAATGCCGAGCTCACCGGCAATGCGCGCTATTTTTGCTACCTGCTCGGCGCTGCTCTTTGCCAGCTTTCCTTTATCCAGATAGAGGTTGTCTTCCAGGCCAACTCGGACATTGCCGCCGAGAAGAAGGGACTGCGTACACATGGGAAACTGATCACGCCCGGCAACACAAACGGAAAATTCAAAATCGCCGATTAATCGTTTTGCATAATTAACCAGAAACAACAGGTTCTCAGAGCCCGGAGTAATCCCTCCCAGGACACCCATGACAAACTGGATGTAAACAGGCTTCTTTATGGGATATCCCTTCTCAATCATAAAGGCCACGTTATTGATCATGGCGGAATCGTAAACCTCGAATTCAGGCTTGGCTCCACTTTCACTGAATTTGATGCTGAACTCCTTCATCGATTTGAAGGTATTTGGAAAGATAAAATCCTCACTCATGGCGAGATATTGCGGCTCCCAGTCAAACTTGAATTCCTTGAATTTATCCAGGGCAGGGAAAAGGGCAAAGTTTGTAGACCCGGCATTAAAAGACGCAAGCTCCGGTTTAAAGCGGGTTACCGGTTCGACCCGTTGCTCTGGAGTCATACCTAATCCGCCACCGGTAGTAATACAAACGACGATATTGCATCTGCTCTTTATGGTATCAAGCATCTCCTCATACAGTTCCATTTTCGAGACGGGCATGCCTGTTTCGGGCTCTCTGGCGTGTATATGACATACCGCCGCTCCCGCTTCATAACTTCGAACCGCCTCATCGGCAATCTGCTGAGGTGTAACTGGCAAATAGGGTGACATTGTGGGGGTATGAATGCCTCCGGTCAGTGCCGCTGTAATAATAGTCTTGCTTTTCATAAATCAAGCTCTCCTTATCAATATTTCCATGATTAGTAGTATAACATGACACATAGTATAAAGACAATGGGGCCTGTTTAGAACAGGCCCCATTTATTGAACGTTATCTACAAGGTCACACGGGTACCCATGTGACACATATGGCGAAAACGAAGAACGACGCGATGAGCGCAACGAAGGTATACCCCATAATATCCCTCGCCTGCAACTTTGTTCCGGCAGCAACAATCGGGAAAAATGCCAGTGACCAGAAGGGTTGAATCATGTTTGTCCATGAATCACCGTATGCCACGGCCATGCTGCATCGCGCGATGTACGCTATAAGCTGGTCGGCAGGTAACGATGCCCCGAGGGTCTTGGCCGCCTCGACGATAGTCGGTCCGACAACCGCCCACTCTCCACCACCGGAGGGAACGAAGATGTTCACGATACCGGCCGAGATGAAGCATATAAAGGGGTAGGAACCAACGGTCGCAACCCCCGCAAGCCATAGGGCAATGGCCTTCCCGAGGCCGGTATGAATCATAATCCCCATGATTCCCGCATAGAAGGGGAACTGGAGGACAATCCCCGAGACATTGCTGCAGGCCCTCTTCATGGCGATGATATAGCGGAACGGGGTCTTGTGGCAGATCATCCCCAGGACGATGAAGGTAAAATTCATGATATTCAGGTCGAGGCTGAACCCCTTCGTGGAAAAGTGCCATACGATATACCAGAGTCCCATCAGGGAGATGATGACCTGGATAATCATGCTGTGATTGACCATATCGGACAGATTCTTGTCGGGCAGTTTCAGAGCTTCCGCCTCTTCGGCAACGCTGACCGGTTTCAGTGCCTTGTGCTCTTCGTCGACCATGTCGGAGTACTCGATCACATTCCCTTCGGCTGGCCTCATCATGATGAACACTGCGGGGACCAGGATGATAAGAAGGATGCAGCACACGATGTTCATTGGACTCAGAAGCGTTAGCGAGGTGGGTATGGTAGATGATAAAATGCCGGCCTTGATAATAAAATTGTCCGGCGTGTTCAGCAACAGCGCAACGGAGCTGGAAAGGCCGCCTTCCCATGGAAGAAATGAGGCGTATACACACCCGCAGAGG
>JAFGQD010000085.1 GCA_016935875.1 Deltaproteobacteria bacterium | reverse complement strand
TCTTGTACATGGGAAGTCCCGTGCCGGCAGGAACCAGCCTGCCCATAATCACATTTTCCTTAAGACCCCTTAAATAATCCACTTTCCCGGACAGGGCTGCCTCTGTAAGCACGCGGGTTGTTTCCTGAAAAGACGCCGCGGAGATAAAACTGTCGGTATGAAGTGATGCCTTGGTGATACCCAGGAGCACGGGTACGGCGGTAGCGGGCTTTCCGCCCCGTTGAATTGTTTCCTCGTTCTCCTCTTCAAATTGGTTCTTATCCACCTGCGCATCCACGAGTAGCGTGGTGTCACCGGAGTCTGTCACTCTAATTTTTTTGAGCATCTGTCGCACGATAATCTCTATGTGCTTGTCATTAATCTTGACCCCCTGCAACCGGTAAACCTCCTGCACCTCGTCGACCAGATAACTTGCAAGTTCTTTCTCACCCTTGATATTAAGGATATCATGAGGATTACTTGAGCCATCCATCAGGGCCCGGCCTGCCACAACTCTGTCACCTTCCTGGACACTTACATGCTTCCCCTTGGCAATCAGATATTCCTTAGGCTCACCAACGACAGGCGTGACAATGATTCTCCTCTTCCCCTTTACATCCTCACCGTATGAGATTTCCCCGTCTATCTCGGCTATCACGGCAAACTCTTTCGGCTTTCTGGCCTCAAAGAGTTCCGCAACACGCGGGAGACCTCCCGTAATATCCTTCGTTTTTGTGGTTTCTCTGGGGATCTTGGCGATAATATCACCTGCCTTTATCTCATCACCCTCTGAAACACCGATGTTCGCCCCAATAGGCAGCAGATGCCGCGCGATCGTATGTGAGCCCGGAACTCTGGCTGTTTTTCCATCTTTGTCTTTTACCGAAACTCTGGGGCGCAGGTCAGCAGCCCTGTATTCCACAATTACCTTCCTTGAAAGGCCGGTAACCTCATCAACCTGCTCCTGCATGGTTTTCCCTTCAACAATATCTCCAAACTTAATGGTCCCATCAACCTCTGAAAGAATCGGAATCGAATAGGGATCCCATTGGGCAATCAAGGTACCTCCCTTTATAGCATCCCCTTCAACAACCCTTAAATGAGCCCCATAAGGAACAGGATATTTACCACGATTTCTTCCTTCTGCATCTAGGACGTGGACCTCTCCATTCCTACTCATAACAACGGGTTCTTTATCCTTGTTTACAGCCACATTGATATCAACAAACTTGAGCACTCCATCATGTCTCGCCTCCAGAGTGGAGTGTTCTTCAAACTTCGCTGTACCACCTATGTGGAATGTTCTCATGGTCAACTGGGTTCCGGGTTCACCGATGGATTGCGCCGCAATGATGCCAACAGCCTCACCGATATTTACCAGATGCCCATGCGCCAGATCTCTCCCGTAGCACCGTATACAGATACCGTGCTTCGATTTACAGGTAAGGGCGGACCTGATAAGTACCTTTTCCAACCCCGCTTTGTCGATATTCTCCGCAAGTATTTCGTCAATCTCCTGATTCGCCTTAACCAGGATTTCTCCGGTAAATGGATCTTCTATGTCCTCCAGGGCAACCCTCCCGAGAATACGTTCACCCACCGTTTCTATTATTTCTCCACCCTCAGCCAGAGCTGAAACGTAAATTCCATCGAGAGTGCCGCAATCCTTCTCCATAACAATACTATCCTGCGCCACATCAACAAGCCTTCTCGTGAGATACCCCGAGTTTGCCGTCTTCAGGGCCGTGTCGGCAAGGCCCTTTCTAGCACCATGCGTAGAGATAAAGTACTGCAGAACCGTAAGACCTTCCCTGAAGTTAGCGGTAATGGGTGTTTCTATAATCTCCCCTGACGGCTTTGCCATCAGCCCCCTCATACCGGCAAGTTGTCTCGTCTGTGCCGCACTACCGCGGGCACCGGAATCGGCCATCATATAAATCGAATTAAAACTCTCAACCTTGTTCTTCCGCCCGTCAGGTCCTTCCAATTCCTCGGTGCCGATACCGCGCAGCATGTCATTGGCAACATTCTCTGTGGCATGAGCCCAGATATCGATAACCTTATTGTAACGTTCGCCATCGGTTATCAGGCCGTCCATATACTGTTTGTGTATCTCAACAACATCTTTCTGCGCCTTATCAACAATAGCACCTTTACTTTCGGGAATGGCAAGATCACCTATGGCAATCGACATACCTGAAATTGTGGCATATTTATATCCAAGGTCCTTCAATCGGTCCGCCAGTATAACGGTCGTTTTTGCCCCGGAATGCCGGTAGGCATAATCGATCAGATTGGCTATCTCCTTTTTGTTCATCACCCTATTAGTAAGATCAAAGGGGATTCCATCGGGAATAATCTCATAGAGCAATATCCTGCCGACCGTTGTGTCAACCATCTTACCGTTCATCCGAACCCTTATCGTGGCATGGAGATCAACCGCTTCCGCATCATACGCGCTTCGCACCTCACCGGGATCGGAAAAAGTCATCCCTTCCCCTTTTACATACTCCCGTGATCTTGTCATGTAATATATGCCAAGAACCATATCCTGGCTGGGAACGATTATAGGCTTGCCATTGGCCGGAGAAAGTATGTTATTGGTGGACATCATAAGGCACCGTGCCTCCACCTGGGCCTCTACCGACAGCGGCACGTGCACCGCCATCTGATCACCATCAAAATCCGCATTAAATGCCGCGCAAACGAGAGGGTGAAGCTGCAAGGCCTTCCCCTCAATAAGAACCGGTTCAAATGCCTGGATGCCAAGTCTGTGGAGGGTTGGAGCCCTGTTGAGCATGACGGGATATTCCTGCACAACTTCATCCAAAACATCCCATACTTCCGAGACCTCTTTTTCGACCATCTTCTTTGCACTCTTTACGGTCGTGACATATCCCTGCTCTTCAAGCTTGTTGTAAATAAACGGCTTAAATAATTCCAATGCCATCTTTTTGGGAAGCCCGCACTGATGCAATCTGAGATCCGGCCCCACCGTGATCACAGACCTACCGGAATAATCAACCCTCTTTCCGAGCAGATTCTGCCTGAATCTTCCCTGCTTACCCTTGAGCATGTCCGACAGAGATCTCAAAGGCCTCTTGTTGGAACCGGTGACCGCACGACCACGCCTGCCGTTGTCAAAGAGACAATCAACGGCTTCCTGGAGCATCCTTTTTTCATTCCTTACAATAATCTCCGGGGCATTCAACTCCAGGAGGCGTTTCAAACGGTTGTTCCTGTTGATAACCCTCCTGTAGAGATCATTCAGATCAGACGTGGCAAACCGTCCACCATCCAATGGGACCAGAGGTCTCAGGTCCGGTGGAATGACAGGCAGCACGGTAAGGGTCATCCACTCAGGTCTGTTGCCTGAACTCTTCAATGCTTCAACAACCTTCAACCGTTTTGTCAGTTTTGTCTTTTTCGTCACCGAAGTAGCTTCCTTCAGCTCGGTACGGAGTTCCTCGCTCAGCTTTTCCAGATCAATCTCTTCCAGAAGTTTCCGTATGGCCTCAGCGCCGATACCCGCTTCAAACGCATCTTCGCCATATTCATCCAGGACTTCTAGATATCGATCTTCCGAAAGAAGCTCTTTCTTCTCCAGGGGGGTGTCCTTTGGATCAAGGACTATCCACGACTCAAAATACAAGACTCTCTCTAATTCCTTGAGGGTAAGGTCCAGGGCATTGCCTATCCTGCTGGGCAGACTCTTGAGAAACCAGATGTGTGCTACAGGGGCGGCCAGAACGATATGTCCCATTCTTTCCCTTCGTACCTTAGACTGGATGACTTCAACTCCACATTTCTCGCACACCATACCCCGGTGTTTCATTCTCTTATAGCGACCGCAAAGACACTCGTAGTCCTTGACCGGCCCGAAGATCTTTGCACAAAACAGACCGTCTCTTTCCGGCTTGAATGTCCTGTAATTTATAGTTTCAGGCTTTTTAACCTCGCCCTTTGACCACGAGATTATAGCTTCCGGTGAAGCAAGCGACACTTTAATGGCATTAAACCTTACAGGGTCCTTAGGCTTCTCGAAAAAACCATAGATATCTTCCACTAGATAAAGCTCCCTTTGTTTGTTAAGATTCTCTGTAGATGAATCAGTTTACACATTTTCCAATAATTCAACATTAATAGCCAGGCCCTGCAATTCCTTGATAAGTACGTTAAAGGACTCCGGCAGACCGGGCTCCAGGGTATGTTCTCCCTTTACGATAGCTTCATACATTCTCGTTCTTCCCACCACATCATCCGACTTGACCGTGAGAAACTCCTGCAATGCATAGGCGGCGCCATAGGCCTCAATCGCCCATACTTCCATTTCACCCAGTCTCTGCCCACCAAACTGTGCTTTTCCTCCAAGCGGTTGTTGCGTAACCAGGGAATATGGCCCTATGGATCTCGCATGAATCTTATCATCGACAAGGTGGTGGAGTTTCAACATGTAGATCATTCCCACCGTTACATTCTGGTCAAAAGCTTCTCCCGTACGGCCGTCGTAAAGCCTCGTCTGACCCGTTTCCGGCAGACCGACCGATCTCAGCATATCCCTTATTTCACTCTCATTAGCCCCATCAAAAACCGGTGTGGCAAAGGGAACTCCTCTTTTCAATCTGTGAACGAATCTCATGAATTCATCGGCAGTGGCTCCATCAACAAAATCATCAAATTCAGGAGAGGAATATATGTTCTTCAGTTCCTGCTTCACCGCATCGGCACCGGTTCTTTCAGCAAGATCCTGGACCTTGTCACCAAGACCCTTTGCCGCCCACCCAAGATGCGTCTCGAGAATCTGACCCACATTCATACGCGAAGGCACACCAAGGGGATTTAGAACGATATCGACAGGCGTCCCATCTTCAAAGAAAGGCATATCAGCCTCCGGAAGTATCCTCGACAGCACCCCCTTGTTGCCGTGTCTGCCCGCCATCTTGTCACCGACGGAGAGTTTTCTCTTTATGGCAACATACACCTTTACCAGTTTGATCACACCGGGAGGCAATTCATCGCCTGTCCTCACCGTTTCTATCTTCTCTGCAAAGAATGTTTCGACAGATTCCACCCTCTTCGCAAGATTTTCTAACATCGATCTCACTTTTTCTTCAGCCTTGTAATCATCAAGCGTAATGTCCTTCCAGAACCTGAAGGGGATAAGATCAAGGACATCTTTTTGAATTACTTCCGACTTTTTCAGAAAAACTTTCCTGCCATCCGGATCAACCAGCTTAGAGGCGGAAGTTTTTCCAGCAAGTAATTCTGAAATCTTGTTCTTCACATTATGGGTAATAATCCTGATTTCATCATCCCTGTCTTTAAGGAGATTATCGATCGCTTCGTCTTCTATCGCTTGAGATCTGTCGTCTTTCTCGGCACCTTTACGGGTAAAAATCTTGGCATCTATAACCACTCCCTCTACGCCCGGAGGAATTCTGAGGGATGTATCTCTGACATCGCCAGCTTTTTCCCCGAATATGGCACGGAGGAGCTTTTCTTCCGGGGACAACTGGGTTTCACCCTTCGGAGTGACCTTCCCCACAAGAATATCGCCAGCTTTTACCGAGACACCCATACTGACAATACCGCTTCCATCCAGATTTCTCAGGGCATCCTCCCCCACGTTGGGAATATCTCTTGTAATCTCTTCCTTGCCCAGCTTTGTGTCTCTGGCCACCGTCTCAAATTCTTCTATATGCACGGAAGTGTAGATATCATCCTTTACGATTCTCTCACTGATCAATATGGAATCCTCGTAGTTGTATCCACCCCATGGCATGAAGGCCACCATAATGTTTCTGCCCAGTGCCAGCTCACCATTATCGGTAGCCGGACCATCGGCAATGATGTCTCCCTTTTTTACCCTGCTCCCCTTCTCTACGATTGGTTTGTGGTTAAAACAGGTATTCTGGTTGGAACGCTGATATTTTATAAGGTTGTATATATCGACCCCAATATCGGCTTCATCCCCCCCCTCTTCCGTATCGCGTTTGATAACGATCCTCGCCGCATCAACATCTTCGACGATACCGGATCCCTTCGCCACTATGACGGCGCCCGAATCCCGGGCAACAACCGCTCCCAAGCCGGTTCCCACAAGGGGCGCCTCCGGTTTTAACAGCGGGACAGCCTGGCGTTGCATATTAGACCCCATCAGGGCCCGGTTGGCATCATCGTGCTCCAGAAACGGAATAAGCCCGGCAGCGACCGAAACAAGCTGATTGGGAGACACATCCATCAGGTTTATCTCCCCCTGATTTGCGATTATGTAGTTTCCGCCCTTTCTCGCCGTGATGAGTTCCTGGGTAAATCTATCCCCTGAGTCAAGAGGCGCATTCGCCTGGGCTATGATATAATCTTCTTCTTCTGTCGCGGTAAGATACTGTATCCTGTCAAGGACCTTGCCACCTTCCACAACCCGATAAGGTGTCTCTATAAAACCGAAATCATTGACGCGAGCATACGTGCTGAGGGATATGATCAGACCGATATTCGGACCTTCCGGCGTCTCGACAGGACACACACGCCCGTAGTGGGTATTGTGCACATCCCGTACCTCAAAACCTGCTCTTTCACGCGTAAGACCACCGGGACCGAGGGCCGATAATCTCCTCTTGTGCGTAATTTCTGAGAGGGGATTGGTCTGATCCATAAACTGAGACAGCTGGCTGCTTCCGAAAAATTCATTGACGACAGCCGTAGCAGGCTTGGCATTGATCAGATCGTGGGGCATCATGGTTTCAATATCAAGAAGGCTCATCTTCTCCTTGATTGCACGTTCCATCCTCACCAGCCCAATCCTGTATTGATTTTCTATTAGTTCTCCAACAGACCGGATCCTTCTGTTTCCGAGGTGATCTATATCATCAACACTGTAGTCGGCTACACCATTCTTCAGATTGATAAGATATCTTACAGCTTCCATGATATCCTCGCGGCGAAGAACCGTCATGTCAGAAGGCACTTCCATGCGAAGCTTGTAATTCATCTTAACGCGTCCTACATCCGACAGATCATAGCTGTCTTGATTGAAAAAGAGACTGTTGAAAAATCTACGAGCGGTTTCAATCGAGGGGGGATTACTTGGCCTTAATCTCCTGTATACGTCTACGATACCATCCTCTTCGGTCTCTATTTTATCTATGAGCATGGTATTTCTGATATAGGAATTTGTCCCCTCTTCATCAAGCTGAACAAAGCTTACCTCTGTAATGTTTTTTTCGCGCAGTAATTCCACTCCGTCTTTGTCCAGTTCATCGGCACATTTCAGAAGGACATCACCGGTCTCAGGATCCACTACGTCTGAAGCAAGGATTTTACCCACAATGTAATCTTCGCTTACATCCATGAAATCCATGCCCGCATCAGCCATCTTTTTCAGAAAAGCCTTCGAAATCTTTCTTCCTTTTTTCAACAACACCTCACCGGTTTGAGTATCCTTAATGTCTTCCGACACCCTCTCACCAATGAGACTGTCCTCTACCACTACAGATATAGTGCTGCCATTCAGTACTACCTTTTCAATATCATAGAAGTACTCCATCAGCTCTTCGGCGGAGTATCCCATGGCCTTGAGGAGTACCGTGACCGGCATTTTTCTTCTTCTGTCTATTCTCGCATAAAGAAGATCCTTCGGATCAAACTCAAGATCAAGCCAGGAACCCCTTATGGGTATAATTCTCGCCGAATATATAAGTTTCCCACTGACATGGGTCTTCCCCTTGTCGTGGTCAAAGAATATACCCGGTGACCGATGTAATTGACTGACGATTACCCTCTCGGTACCATTGATATTAAAGGTGCCCTTCTCGGTCATCAAAGGAATCTCGCCAAAATATATCTCCTGCTCCTTTATATCCCTTATAGTCTTCTGTTCGCCGCTCCGACCATTATTGTCGAACACAACAAGCCGTATTACAACCCTCAGCGGGGCATTATAGGTCATCCCCTTTTGCGTACATTCCCTGACGTCATATCTGGCATTTCCTATCTTATAACTGACAAATTCCAGGGAACATTTTCCCCCAAAGTCTACAATGGGAAAGACGCTTTTAAAGGCCCCTTGCAGCCCGAAGTTTTCCCTGTCTTCAGGCTTTACATCTGCCTGAAGAAATTTCTCATAAGATTTTGTCTGAATTTCTATAAGATCAGGTATCTCAACTATCTTCTTTATGCGGCTGAAACTTTTTCTATAAGTACCCATAGTGACCCTTATAATGATTTATCCTTTATAAAATAGAGAAGCCAGAATAGAAAAAAACATTCTTTAATTTCTTTCTGACCTCTGGCTTCCGGACCCATAATATTGAATCCCTTTTTAGTTTGTAATATCTACTTGTGACCTTTATTTAATCTCCGCTGTTGCGCCTACTTCTACCAGCTTGGCCTTTATCTCTTCAGCTTCGCTCTTTGACACACCTTCTTTAACCGGTTTGGGAACACCTTCAACAAGGTCTTTGGCTTCTTTGAGGCCCAACCCTGTTATAGCCCTGGCAACCTTGATAACCTGTATTTTTTGATCACCGAATCCTGTGAGTATAACATCAAACTCAGTTTTTTCCTCTACTGGAGCCGCTGCTGCCGGTCCGGCTGCTGCTACTGCCACTGGAGCTGCTGCGGAGACACCAAACTTTTCCTCTAATTCCTTAACAAGTTCTGACAGTTCAAGAACCGTCATATTCTCGAGAAAACTTACAACTTCGTCTTTAGTAATTTTTTTTACTGTAGCCATTTTTCGCTATATCCTTTCCTGTATATCTAATTTTTTTCTTTCTTAATTTTATGTGCCTCAAGCACCTGTACGAATCCCCGGGGAACTGCGCTCAAAACCGTGACAAGTTGGGTCTGTGCCCCTACCAGGACAGAAAGGAGTTTTCCCAGAAGGATATCCTTGCTCGGCAATTCGGCCAGAGCCCATATTTGTTTCTTGCTTAAAAGCCTGCCATCCAGAACGCCTGCTTCAATCTCAAGCCGGTCATTCTTTTTGGCAAATTCAACAAGTATTCTTGTCGGCTCAACCACATCTCCAAAGTTCATCATGAGAGCCCTGGGACCTTTGAGATGGTCATCCAGCAGTGTAAATTCCGTGTCCTTCAGAGCGATACTTAAAAGATTATTCTTTACCACCTTAAGCTCACTGTCTGCCTTGCGCAAATCATTTCTCAGATTGGTGATATCCTTAACCTTAATGCCGCTGTAACCCGAAAGAATCGCCAGATTCACATCCTTAAGCTTCTCATGAAGCTCGGCAACAACACGTTCTTTAGTACTTCTATTCAATACATGGCCTCCTTTCAATGTTCGAATTTCAAAACACCCTGTCGTCTGAAGACGATCAAGATTCTCTGAAAGTCAGACCGCTATACAGGAAAAGATACTTCTTAAACTTCCCATAGTCTCGGCAGGCCGATTTAATGTTCGATTAAACATTCTGTACCTGCTGTCTCTGACTTCTTATTTGTTTTTTATACAGCCTTTAAGGCATTTCTTACATCCACAGGATCTACTTTAACCCCGGGTCCCATGGTAGTGGAGAGAGAAATGGCTTGCAGATATGTCCCTTTACTGGATGCAGGCTTCAGCTTCATCAGGGATTCTACCAACGCCAGGATATTTTCCGATAACTTGGCCGGTCCGAATGAAACCTTCCCTACAGGACTGTGCACAATTCCCGTCTTTTCCACCCTGAACTCAACCTTACCTGCTTTAAGTTCTTCAACTGCGTTCTTTATGTCAAAAGTCACTGTGCCGACCTTTGGATTGGGCATTAAACCACGCGGACCCAGAACCTTGCCCAGTTTTCCAACACTGCCCATCATATCCGGGGTGGCCACAACTCTGTCGAACTCCAACCACCCGCCCTTAATCTTTTCAATGAGGTCGTCCGAACCGGCAAAGTCAGCCCCTGCTTCAAGGGCTTCCCTTTCTTTGTCTCCTTTTGCGAAGACAAGCACTTTCACGGACTTTCCGAGACCATTGGGGAGCACCACACTCCCCCTTATCATCTGGTCTGCGTGTTTGGGATTTACACCCAATTTAATGGCAACATCGGCAGTCTCGTCGAATTTCGCCCGTGCGGTAGACACCGCAAGTTCCACGGCCTCTCCCAATGGATAACGCTTCCCAGACTCTACCTTGTTTCTCTCTTCTAAATATCCCTTACCTTTATTAGACATCTCCACAAAACTCCGAAGTAGATTTATTTGGCAATCTCAATACCCATGGACCTCGCAGTCCCTGCTACTGTAGCCATAGCTCCCTTAATATCTATGGCATTCAAATCCTCAAACTTTGTCTCAGCGATTTCCCTCAGTTGCTTGGGTGTTACTGTCCCCACTTTATCTCTCTTGGGGTCTCCAGCACCCTTAGCAATCTTTGCCGCCTGTTTTAACAAAACGGATGTCGGCGGCGTTTTGGTAATAAAGGTAAACGATTTATCAGCGTATACGGTTATCACAACCGGTATTATCATACCCTCCTGCTTCTGTGTGAGGGCATTATACGCCTTACAGAATTCCATTATATTCACCCCGTGCTGGCCCAATGCCGGACCAATAGGCGGTGATGGTGTGGCCTTGCCGGCCTGAACCTGAAGCTTTATACTCGCAATAACCTTCTTAGCCATTAGATTCCCCTTTAGTGATTTCCATTTTCAAAATTCTCTTACGGTTTTTCTAGTTTTGGACAACCTGTATAAAATCCAGCTCCACAGGTGTTGATCTGCCAAAGATACTTACGATAACTCTCAATTTACCCTTTTCCGGTTTGACTTCATCAACCACCCCATCGAAGTTTGTAAAGGGGCCATCCACAATCCTCACATGATCCCCAACCTCAAACGTAAACTTCGGGCTGGGCTTTAATGTGCCCTCATCTATCTTGGTTTTCAGTAACTGGACAGATTCATCAGATATAGGCGAGGGCCTGTCCCTCATCCCTATAAAACCAGTGACTTTGGGGGTGTCCTTCACAATGTGCCACGTATCGTCGTTCAATTCCATCTTTACAAGGATATACCCGGGGAAAAACTTTCTCTTCGAGGTCTTCTTCTCACCCTTTTTGAGTTCGACCACATCCTCCTCCGGTATCAGTATGTCGGCAAAGTAGTCCTGCATACCAAAGGTGGCCACCCGCTCCTCCAGAGAGAGTTTTACCCTGTTTTCAAAGCCCGAGTAAGTATGAACAACATACCAGCTAAACGCCATATCTTTAGCCCAAAACCAATCTTATTATTCTGGTAAGACCAAGATCTACGACCCCGAGAAATAGGGATAGAATAATGACCACAACAATAACGACAGAAGTGGAGGCAAGCGCCTCCTTCGGGGTTGGCCATGTTACCTTCTTCAGCTCAACCCGTGCCTCCTTCAAGAAGCGCCTCACCCTATTAATTATCAACTTGATCTTTTCCATTTGACAGACCCGGTAAAAGCATAATGGCAGGCCAGGAGGGACTCGAACCCCCAACACCCGGATTTGGAGTCCGGTGCTCTAGCCATTAGAGCTACTGGCCTGTTCCAACCAAAATTTTCTTATTTGAGACCCTGGAACCCCGCAAGGGGGTATTTCCAAATTCCCACATCACGTACTATTAATACGCCCAAGAAATCCGACAATCCGGTATGCCCGCAAATGCAAGCAGATACCCTATTTCGTCTCTCGGTGCGTTGTATGCTGCTGGCAAAATTTGCAATACTTCTTCATTTCAAGACGATTTTTCGTAATCCGCTTGTTCTTCGTCGTCGTGTAATTTCTCTGCTTGCATTCGCCACATGCAAGAATAACAATATCTCTCATTGTAATAAACCCGCTTCCACCAAAATGGAGCCCACGACCAGGATTGAACTGGTGACCTCATCCTTACCAAGGATGTGCTCTACCGACTGAGCTACGTGGGCCGA
>JAFGQD010000009.1 GCA_016935875.1 Deltaproteobacteria bacterium | reverse complement strand
GCCGTCTCTCTCGGAAATGATGGGCATCAGGCGTTCCAGCCCTTCACGGGCAAGTTTGGCGAGGTGTTCTTCCTGTGAAAGTCCCTTCTCGGTTTCGTAATGGGGGAGAAAAAACAGATGTCCCAGGTCCAGAGTCAGGTTGCACTTTTCGGCTATTTCCATTGTGTTTGCAAGAGCTTCAGGACAATAGTCAAAGCTTTTCTGCATCTCATCGGGGGACTTCAGGTAGAACTCTTCCGTCCTGAAACGCATCCTCTTTTCGTCTTCCATTGTCGTTCCGGTTTGTATGCACAGGAGGACCTCATGTGCCTCCGCGTCTTCGCGATTCAGGTAGTGACAATCATTGGTCGCAACCATGGGGATGGAAAGCTTCGCGCCTATTTCGATAAGTTGTTTATTGACTAATTTCTGCTCGTCGAGTCCGTTTTCCATGATCTCAAGGTAGTAGTTGCCCTCTCCGAACATATCGCGGTACTCAGTGGCCACCCTCTCCGCGCCATCCCTGTTTCCGTTCAGCAGAAGGTGGGATATCTCGCCGTTGAGGCACGCGCTCATACAGATAAGTCCTTCACTGTGGAGGGCTAACAGCCCTTTGTCCACGCGTGGTTTGTAGTAGAATCCCTCAAGGTATCCGGCGGAGGTGAGTCTCATCAGGTTTTTGTACCCGAGTGTGTTTCTTGCGAGAACCACGAGGTGGCGGGGCCCTTCATTCCTGTCAAACCGGCTTCCAGGAGCCACGTATAGTTCGGATCCTATGATGGGTTTTATGCCTGCCTTGTAGGCCTTCTGATAAAAATCCACAGCCCCGAACATGTTGCCATGGTCGGTCATGGCGATGGAGGACATCTTGTACTCTTTCGCCTTTGCGAAGAGGTCATCGAGCCGTATCGCACCGTCAAGAAGACTGTACTGGGTGTGTAAATGAAGATGAACAAAATCGGCGTATTTCATTATGCGAACCTTATGTAAACTATAATGAGTAAATGACTCAAGTGTAATTATAAATAATTACTGAATTCCTGCTGGAGGTTATCCCGTATGTGATGCGGGGCAATGATGACAAAGGTAATACGATTATGATATAAGCACCTCAGATCGCATTATACTGCCGAAAATGGCATAATGGAGCTTTTTACGAAATCATCAACATTAATCCAACCTGTAATTGGGCGCTTCTTTTGTTATGATTACATCATGGACATGACTCTCGCGTAGACCCGCAGGCGTTATTCGTATAAACTTCGCATTTTTTCTCAATTCATCTATTGTACCGCAGCCCACATAGCCCATTCCCGCTTTAATCCCTCCTACTAGCTGGTGTATACTTGCGGAAAGGGCTCCACGGAATGGAACACGTCCCACGATACCCTCGGGGATGAGGGCCATGTCATTTTCAATCTCGTCCTCCAGATAGTAGCGGTCCATGCTTCCCGCCTTCATCGCTTCAAGAGAGCCCATCCCCCTGTACACCTTGTAGCTTCTTCCCTGGAAGAGAACGGTTTCACCGGGGCTTTCTTCCGTACCCGCGAAGAGCCCGCCTATCATGACCGTATGCGCTCCGGCGCCGAGCGCCTTGACAACATCACCTGAAAATTTCACACCGCCGTCGGCTATCAGCGGTATGCCATATTTTTCAGAGGCCTTAAAACAGTTTATTATCGCTGTTATTTGTGGCACGCCGACGCCCGCCACAATTCTTGTCGTGCAGATGGAACCGGGGCCCACCCCTATCTTCACCGCATCCACTCCCGCCTTCATAAGAGCTTCCGCCCCTTCGTATGTTGCCACATTGCCTGCTATGAGTTCACATTTAGGGAAGTTCGATTTTGTACTTCTGACCGCGTCAATAACGCTTGCGGTGTGTCCATGCGAGGTGTCTATAACTATGACGTCAGCCCCTGCCTTAAGCAGGGCGTCTACTCTTTCTTCCCTGTTGATGATTCCTACGGCCGCGCCGACCCTCAACCTACCGAGGGAATCTTTACAGGCATAGGGATATTTTTTGATCTTTTCAATATCCTTTATGGTGATAAGACCCTTCAGATTGTATTTATCATCAACAACGAGGAGCTTTTCTATCCTGTGCGCGTGTAGTATCTTCTTTGAATCTTCCAGGGTGATATCCGAAGAAACGGTTATCAGATTCTCTTTGGTCATCACGGCAGAGACAGATTGATCAAGATTTGTCTCGAATCTGAGGTCGCGATTCGTAAGAATTCCAACGAGTTTACGTCCCTTTATCACCGGAACGCCCGATATCCTGTACTTGCTCATCAGCAGGAGGGCGTCTCTGACCTTCTGTTCCGGTTCTATCGTTATGGGATCAACTACCATTCCGCTCTCTGATTTCTTTACCTTGTCTACCTCGATCGCCTGGTTTTCAATGCTCATATTTCTATGGATGATCCCCATGCCTCCCTCTTGAGCCATGCATACGGCCACTCTTGATTCCGTCACGGTATCCATTGCCGCACTGATAATCGGGATACTTAGAGATATGTTGCCGGTGAGTTGTACAGACGTGTCAACCTCATGCGGCAGGATGCTGGACTTTGCCGGCACAAGGAGAAGATCATCAAAGGTGAGGCCATCTTCTATTTTACCTTTTTCTAACATTGCGTACCTCCGGATGTATATGTTTCAATGTAATAAGTTGTTCCGTTAAGGGGCATATAATATGTGTCTCTCTCTTCGTCATATTCTATCAGTTCCGCAATCTGATAGTAGCTCGACCGTGAAAATCGAGCTTCGAGTTTCCCATCCTTAATATTGCAGTAGAGTACATTGTCCATACCTACATGCAGAGTCGAAGGATCCAGCTTCTCAAGATTGAAATCGCTGAGAAGGATCTCTATGAATTCAGTTCTCCGATCTTTCCGGCCGTGTTTGCTGACCGTCTTCACAACGAAGGGGGTGTCTTCAACCTCTATCAGGCATTTGTCTCCTTCGAATTCTATCAGGTATCTTCCCAGTTCGTCTTTCTTCAGGCTTTCAAAAAAGAGTTTGAGGATATCTTTTCTGAACATCCTCGCTCCCTTGTAATACCATACACCTTCCTTATCAATCCTGATAGGCAGAGAGGGTATTTCATTCTCCGGCTTAATATCCATCAATGCCTATCCCCTTGTACTATCAAGAATCATCGTTACCGGGCCGTCGTTCACGAGACCGACTTTCATCATGGCCCGGAACTGCCCTTTGGCCACTTTTCCGACATGCCTGCGTGCCCTCTCGGTAAAATATTCGTACAGTTTATCCGCCTGTTCGGGACCGGCTGCGCCGATAAACGATGGACGTCTTCCCTTCCGGCAGTCGGCCAGGAGTGTAAACTGCGATACCACTAGCATATCACCTGATATATCCAACAGGGAAAGGTTCATCTTTCCGTTTGAATCTTCAAATATCCGGAGATTGACTATCTTATCTGAGAGGTAATCGGCGTCCTTCTCTCCGTCCCCCTCGGCAACACCGAGAAACACGAGTAGGCCCTTCTCTATCTGGCCGACTGTATGATCATCAACGGAAACTCCGGCAGAGTCAACTCTCTGGACAACGGCTATCATCTCTGGTCATGCTCCCGATTGTTGATCTTCTCAAGCCTTTTTACGCCATCACGATCTTTTCGCCTGCATCTTGAATACCTTTTGTCGCGTTTCGCGTATCGATTACAAGACGGGAATGTCTGACAATGTCGGCAAAATCGTAATCCGAATGGTCTGTAACTATGATGACCGCGTCCGTTCCCTCAAGCGTTTCAGGCGTGAGCGGGGTTGACTTCATTTGAAAGTCATACTTTCTCGTCGGTTTGAGGTGCGGTATCCAGGGGTCGTTATAGAACACTTCAGCACCCTTTTCCAGAAGCATTTTCATTATTGCATAACCGGGGGATTCCCTCTCATCGTCAACATCCTTCTTGTATGCCACACCCAGAACAAGTATGCGGCTACCCTTCATACTTTTTTTGACCCTGTTCAGGGCCTCAACCGTCTTTTCAATAACGTAATAGGGCATGGAGGTGTTAATCTCTCCGGCAAGGTGGATGAAACGTGTAAAAAAATCGTATTCACGGGCCTTCCACGAAAGATAGAATGGATCGATCGGGATACAGTGCCCTCCAAGGCCAGGACCCGGGTAGAAGGGGGTGTACCCAAAGGGCTTGGTGGCTGCGGCGTCAATAACCTCAAAGAGGTCTATACCCATCTTGTGGGCAAGTACCTTCAACTCGTTTACCAGTGCTATATTTACTGACCGAAAGGTGTTTTCCAGTATCTTGGTAAGCTCCGCCGCCCTGGTAGATGATACAGGCACGGCACGCGTAATACTGTTGTACAG
>JAFGQD010000084.1 GCA_016935875.1 Deltaproteobacteria bacterium | reverse complement strand
CTGAATATTTCCGTCGATTATCTGGGATATATATGCAGTGATCGCAAAGTCCGGACAGCCGTCAGAAAGCAGAGCCTGCTGGTGGAGATGTATCCTGATTCCATTGCAAGCGCAGGGCTCTTTGAGGTTACGCAGGGACTGTATCAGAGGCACTCGGAAGAGTGCGAATCCGGAAACATAAAATTCTTTAGTGGGGCTATTGTTGACAGCAATAATTGACAGGAAAGAACGAGATAAACGTGTCATGCAACATGCGCCTCTCGTCAAGAATATTGTTGAGAGGATCGCAATGCGGCTGCCCAGGGATGTGAGCAGCGAAGATCTGATTCATGTTGGTATCATAGGACTGATAGACGCTCTCGAAAAGTATGACGAGAAGAGGAATGTACGATTTGAAACCTATGCCAAATTCAGGATTCGGGGGGCGATACTGGATGAATTGAGATCAAGAGATACGATGCCCCGGTCGGCCAGGAACAAGGGTGCACGCCTGGAAGAGGCGTTTCATGTGCTGCGTGAGAGATTAAGCGTACCTCCGACGAGTGAGGATGTGGCTGAGTACCTCGGGATATCCCTTGACGAATATTACCGGCTTTTGGATGATGCGAAGGCCGTATCTGTGTTGAGCAGTGATGACCTCCCGCCGGATTACTGTGAAGGGCATGCGGGGAATGATCTGCTGGAAAAAATAGATCAGAATAATCCTTTCCTTCTCCTTGAGAACCGCGAACTCAAGCGGGTGTTAGTAGACTCCATCAATTCACTCCCCGGGAATGAGAGGATGGTTCTGTCTCTCTACTATTACGAGGAATTAACACTCAAGGAGGTAGGGGCAATTATGGCCTTGACGGAATCAAGGATATGTCAGATACACTCACAGGCGATCATGAGATTGAGGGGCAGATTACAGGAGTTGAAGCCTTCTGGTTTAAGGGGTATCGGGTATGACAGGACGTGGGGATCTTGTGAAGTATCTCAGTAAAGGTGTGCGTGTCATGTGCTGGAATCCAGTAGTGATGGTTTATATAGCAGCCGCGGTGTTTGCTATGGGAGCCCTGTTTCTGGAATTGACGGCGCACCATGCATGGTCTGCCCCCCCTGAACCCCAGGGAGTAGAAGATAAAGAATCGGCCTCCGGTCTCGGATATCCCGTTATAATAGATGAGCGGGAGACACACGATACGCCAGTGGAGGATGCCACTGGAGGCAGATTTCAATACTTCAACGGCTTTGTCGTGTGCCTGGAAAGGTGCAACGACAAGATCCTTGTGTGTGACATGGTCTTGGAATTATATCAGGATATGGAACTTACCAAAGACAGGGTCGATCTGCGGAAGACCATATACGATATATGCCTGAAAATATCGGATATTCCCGGGACCCGCCGGTCCTTGAAAAGGGAAATAAAGGCGAGCCTGAATGAGTTTATGGGGGGAGATATCATACAACAGGTATACTTTACCAAATTTGTGCTATTATGAATAACCAGCTCTTTTTCACGGTCCCATGGCAAGGACTAGCAGCAATAGAGCAGGGGGAAAACGCAGTGACACAGGTGTTTCTTCGAAAATCAAATGGTTCCGAGGGTCTTGCCCGTGATCGTGTTACGCTATAACTGAGACAGGAGAAACAATGCTATGACCAAGAATGATCAACACAGCCGCATATCCGCAGAGATAGAGAAGGATTTTGAATCAACCGTGCTACAGGGATTGATGCCGGGGCTTCTCCACAGTTTTGCGAATCCCTTGAACGGCATTCTGGGTCGGTCCCGACTCTTACAGGAGCGGGTGAAAAAGACGATTGAAGCGTTAAATGGTCATAACGGTATGGGCGATACGATCCTCGAGGGGTGTAACGGAATAGCCCGTGACGCCGATCTCATTGTCAGAGAATCAGAAACATTTTTTGATCTGTTCGGTAAGGTTTCCAGGAAAATGTACCGATTGAGTGATGCCACGGTTCAGCACGTCAATCTTTCCGAGCTTATAGAGGCGGAAGTCGCCTTTCTGGAGTTTTATCTGGACTTCAGGCATACTATCGATAAAAGATTGCTCTTGAACGGGAATGTCCCCGATGTGCGAGGTACATATTCCTGCTATTCATTGTCTTTATTCGCACTCATCAGGCGGTCAATCGATGCCATGAAAGGGGACGATACGGGAGAACTGGTTATCGTCACTGATTATGATGATTCATATGTCAGTATTGACATCAAGGATACGGGAAAGCCTCTGTCGAAGGTCCGGACAAAGAGACTCTTCGAGGCCCTGGAGAAGGAAAATCCCGCCGCATGCGATTTGGGAAAAGACAGGGGATTCTTCAATGCCCTCTTTCTTCTGAAGAGCTACGGGGGGGTGTTTAAGGTTGGGTGCGAAGAGAAATTCAATGTCGTATCAGTTAGCATACCGTATAAAAACAACCGGGGCCAATCGACAAAGCGCCAGGGTACTAAGAGAGGACATCTCCCTGAGAGTTTCACGCTTCTCTAGGGCTTCGTTCTTTGTTCTTTAAAGATTTTAGTGAATCATGACGATACCAGTGTAAAGGGGAAGGTCGGTGGCGTACTCGCGGCCTCTGCCTGGAAAGGAGGTTGAGACATGGTAAGGTCGATTGATGTGCAACAGATTTTGTTGCAAACGAATTCGGTTGAGCGCGTTCAACAGACCCAGCAGCAACATCCAGATGTTCAGCAACGGTACTTTGAAGATCAGTTGAGCAAAGAAAAGAAGAACATGAAAGAAAAGGTGTCGGGCGCCGAGGGCCTCGAGGAATTAAGAATCAGGGAAGAAGAGAGGCGCGACAGTGGAGATCGACACAAGCGGGGAAAGAAGAAAAAAGAAGAAGAACATGACGCCGGTGCCGGTGAAGTTGGAGAGACAGTGGATATAAGGGTATGAGTACGGAGTTGATGCTGGGCATACAGATTTTTGCAGATGTGGTTCTGTGTGTCATTGTTGCATTCTTACTCTGGGTATTGAACAAAGAGAGCCGCAAGAGGATGTGCGGGGTTGACGCAGATTCTCTTGCCGAACTTCGAGGACTGATCGAGTCATCGAAAGATTCGGCGGATTATCTGATACGGGCGCTGGATGAAGGGAGGAATTCTCTTGAGGAAGTCGCCCATTCTCTTGATGAAAGAGAAATACGCCTGAGGGCGTTGATGAAAAAACTGGATCGTGATTCTGACAATATGCAGAAGGATCCGCGGTATGGGCAGGCTATGGAGATGGCAAGGCGTGGTTTGCCGGGAACTGAAATAGCCCAAGCGTTGGACCTTACAGAAGGCGAGACAGATCTCATATTGAGTCTTGATCTCAGAAAGAATAAAGATGCCGGTTAATGCCATTGCCTATCCTGCCTGCTAACCTATCACCTCATAGCGTCAAACATCTCCTGCACATTCAAAACAGGGTGAATGCCCTGCCTCCGCTTTCCGTCGGCGAGGTCGTACAGGCAACCGTGGTGGAAAAGGTGGGGGGTAAGGGAGTGCTCATAGATGTAAAAGGTGCTCGAATATTAGCGGAATCCGAGCTGTCTCTGAAGGGGGGTACGAAGGGATTTGTGCGAGTGGAGCAGTTACTCCCCCGGGTCATCCTTCGTATCCTGCAGTCGGGGGGGGAGATACCGCCCCGCCCCCTGAGTTCCGACTCAAAGGATTTTCTTAATATCTTCATGAACGGAAGCAGGGAATTGGGCCGGGAGGGCCTCGGCGAACTTGTATCCTATCTGGGAAAACAAGATCTGGAAGATATACGAGGGATGATCAGATCTTTGGTATTTTCTGAACAGAGCACACACAATCCCCTATTTCTCAAAGAGTATGTCCATAAGATCGGGTATCTGCTGGAGGGTACGTTGAAGAAACTCCTGGAGAGAAAACCCGGATCGGATAGGAGCGATATCAAAAGCCTCAAAGCGCTCTTGCTCAGGATATCCGACCGACTGGATATCCTAGAGAAAAACGGAAATGCTCCCGGTATGGAAAAGATTGCCCGCTTTGTGCGTTCGTCTTTGAGTGTGATTGAATCGCAACAGGTCCTGCT